>NZ_DAMAUC010000015.1:0-28862 GCF_032079385.1 Anaerocolumna sp. | reverse complement strand
TATTGCCATTGTACTGGCATGTGATCCCAAGGTGCTGATTGCAGATGAACCGACCACTGCCCTGGATGTAACCATGCAGGCACAGATTATTGACTTACTGAAATCTCTTCAGAATAAGATTAATACCTCGATTATCTTTATTACCCATGACCTGGGTGTGGTGGCGAATGTGGCGGATCGGGTGGCGGTAATGTATGCCGGAAAGATTATTGAAATCGGACGCTCCAATGAGATTTTTTATGATCCGAGACACCCATATACCTGGGGACTATTAAATTCCATGCCGACCTTGGATACCAATACTGCTTCATTATATACTATTCCCGGCGCACCTCCGAATTTACTAAACCCCCCGGCAGGAGATGCCTTTGCTCTAAGAAACGAATATGCACTGGCAGTGGATGATGTATATGAACCCCCTTTGTTTCAAGTCAGTGACACACATTATGCTGCTACCTGGCTATTAGATCCCCGGGCACCGAAAGTAAATCCGCCCGCTGCGATTGAAAAGCGCAGAGAGGAATTTATTAAGAGTAAAAGAAAATCCGTGCAAGTGAACGAGACAGAGGTTCTGGCCTCTTGTGTTAATGAGTAACAGACTGGAGGTTTGAGTATGGATGGAATAACTAAGATAGATGGAATAACTAAAATACTTGAGGTGGAAAATCTGGTACATACCTATGATACAGGTTCTCTGAAAGTAAATGCGGTAAATGATATCAGCTTTTATATTAGGGAAGGGGAAACCTTCGGGCTGGTAGGGGAATCGGGCTGTGGGAAGACCACGACCGGGCGTATGATTGTTAAGCTTCTGGATATCACTGCAGGAACCATTCGCTATAAAGGCCAGGACATCACCAGGGTCAGCCGCAATAAAGATTTAATGAAATTCAGGCAGGAGGTTCAGATTATCTTTCAGGATCCCTATGCATCCCTGGATCCGCGCAAAAAAATAGGTGACATTATTGCGGAAGGCTTAACCATACATAAGATTGGTGCTTCCAAAAAAGAGCGGAATGATATCGTGGCTGATTTGTTACAAACGGTAGGCTTAAGCATGGACTTTGCTTCCCGTTATCCTCATGAATTCTCCGGAGGACAGCGCCAGCGAGTAGGAATTGCAAGAGCATTGGCACTGGACCCAAAGTTAATTATCTGTGATGAACCGATTTCAGCATTGGATGTATCCATTCAGGCCCAGGTAGTCAATCTTTTGAAGGAATTACAGAAAACCAAAAAGCTTACCTATCTGTTTATTGCCCATGACCTGTCCATGGTGAAATATATCTCTGATCGTATCGGTGTTATGTACAAAGGAAAGCTCCTGGAAATGGGGGAGGCGGAAGAAGTATATAATCATCCCATTCATCCGTATACAAAAAGCCTGATCTCGGCAATCCCACTACCGGATCCCTATTATGAACGAAACAGGAGGCGGATATCCTATACCCCCACACTGGAAAGAGAAGGGCTTAAGCTTAGGGAAGTGAAACCGAATCATTATGTTTACTGTACGGAAGAGGGGGAGTTTTAGAAGCTGAGTATGAAGAAGCCAAAGCGGATATTCAACTTGCATACAGCCAAGTTCGCTTCCTGATGAGGTTAAACAGATTAGTTAGATAATGGGGATGTTTTCTATATAAGTAAATCAGAAAAGTTAGGAACGACGATGTTTTTTATATAAGCAAATCAGAAAGGTTAGGAATAACGATGGACAGAAGAAAACAGTTAACAGAGTTTATTGATAGAAAGGGAGATACCTATAAAAAGATAGCTCTGGATATCCATGAGCATCCGGAGGTAAGCAATTATGAGTTTTACGCATGTAAGCGTTTGTCTGAGCAGCTGTCAGAGGAAGGCTTTGAAGTAAAAACCGATGTAGCCGGTCATAGAACAGGTTTTTCAGCGGTTTATCAGTCTGGTAAACCCGGACCTGTACTTGCATTTCTTGCGGAATACGATGCTTTAGAGGGGCTGGGGCACGGATGCGGACATAATCTCTTTGGGACCACCTCATTGCTGGCGGCAGCAGCATTGAAACAAGTAATACAGGAAACAGGCGGGGAAATCAGGGTATATGGAACGCCAGGGGAAGAAGGCGGAGAGAACGGAAGTGCAAAAGGAAGCTTTGTCCGGGAAGGATTTTTTCGGGATGTAGATGCGGCGCTATGTGTGCATCCTGGTGCCGATACTCATAAACTGACAGGTGTATCCTTAGGTTGTGCCCCTGTTGATATTGAGTTCTGGGGTCGTGCTGCTCATGCATCAGGTGCACCGGAGAAGGGGGTAAATGCACTGGACGGAATCATTCAGGTATACAATTCGCTCAATGCACTAAGACAGCATCTAACAAAGGATGTACGTATCCATGGTATTATCACGAATGGCGGTGATGCTCCCAATATTGTACCGGAATATGCCAAGGCAAAATTCTATCTTCGTGCAGCAACGGCACCGAAACTGGAAGAGGTATATCAAAAGGTTGAGCATATTGTAGAAGGAGCAGCTCTTGCCACCGGTGCAAGAGGACGAATACAACCCTATCAGAACAGAGTGGAGAATACCATTCCCACACCTTCCTTTGATGCGGTTTATGAGAAAAACCTGAAGTTGTTTGGAGAAGTTATAACACCTGAAGAAAAGAACGGTCCTTTAGGCTCAACGGATGTAGGGAATGTGTCACAGGTAATTCCGGTAATACAGCCCCATATCTCCATTACCGATGTTCCGGTTGCAGGACATAGTGAGGAAATGAAGGCAGCTGCCTGCTCCGAGAAGGGGCTTGCTTCTGTATTGCTAGGTGCAAAAGTATTAAGCTTCACTGCACTTGATTTGCTGGAGGATCATGAATTACTGACCCGGATTAAAGAGGAGCATAAAAGATTATTACAGGAACAAAACTAATATGGAATTGTAAAGCAAGCTGCTATCATAACATTTACGATAGCAGCTTTTTTAGGAACTTTTATTTTTGATAGAGTTCCCTTTAATGAAAGCACTATTTCATACAAGTGTATTTATTTAATAGTGCAGAATTAATAGCTTCTTTCCCTGCCAATGTTAGCATTGATATAACCTGGTATTCAAAATCTTATACTCCTCATGGTACTGTATTATATTTAATATGCTTGATTTTATAATAAAAATTATATATTATTAATCGTGAATACAATAACTCCACATGTAAGCAAGTAAAAGAATACACAGAGCAAGGGATTAGGAAATCCCCAAAAGGTTGAATGTCCATAAACAAAAAATATTAATGTTATACATAAACTTATGCTTTCGTGGCTAATAGCATATAGATAGGGTAAAGTTATATGATATTTTCGGCTGTCAGTGTAGGATAATTATGGTGAGAAAGTAGATAAATACGAGGAGAAAGTTACATGAAAATATGTGAATATTGCGGAACAAAAGCAGAAGATAATATTTTACAATGTAAAAATTGTGGATCAAATGATTTTGAGAATATATGCATTAATTGCGGAAAAACTTTTACCGGAAGCAAGTGTCCTGGCTGTGGAGTGCTAGTGGGAGAGAATCCCCGCATATGTAATAATTGCGGAAAGAAAACATTTGAAAAAGTATGTCCCGGTTGTGGAACTGATTTGACTTATGAAAAATCGGATAAGATTGTTTATACACATATAAATACTGAAATTAATACGAATTCAAAAATTAATGCGAATATTAAATTTTACACGAATGATGAAATTCACCCTGATACTGTAACAAATACGGATTCTGAGAGTAATATTGATATTAATACAATAAATTATGAAGAGGTACATAAAGCAAAAAAGAAATTTGGTCGTATATATAAAATCTTTGTTGTATTAGTTATAATAATAGTTATTATTGGAATAAAAGGAAATGATAATGATAATGAAAATAAAAGTGACAATAAAAAAGAGAATGCAAGTGAAGATATAAGTGAAAATAAAAGTACCGATAAAAATACTTTATCAGATTTGGAAATATTAACATTGGATTCCCATCCCAAATTTTATGGGGATTACAAGGAAGCAAAAAAATTCTGGGCTAATTATAAACAAGTTATGGTTGATAAAACAAGTTCAGAATATGAAGACAAATTGCTATTAGCAGCAACTGGGGATAATAAGGTAATTACAGATATAACTATTGATTTTACTCATTCTGATGAAATTAAACACAAGCTGACGGTAGAAAAGGTTTTAAAAATTGTTTGCGAATATATCCCTTATGATATTTTGGAAAAATATTATGAATATACGGAATCATTTTATGAAACATCTAAAGATGGAAACTATAAAGCTTATCATTATATTATGTCGCTTAATAAGGAAGGTAAAGCTGCTAGTGCAAACAATGATTTTCTTCTATACGATAAATTTGCTTTTAAAATAATACATAAAAATGATGATGATTGGATTGTTAAAATAAACCGCTCAGCATATAAAGGAAAACATGAGAAATCTGACAAATATGAAGTAGAATATTGGAAAGCAGATTTAAACAAATATAAATAGAAAAGTTTATATGAAAAAAGAAAGTATAATGAATAAGTTAGTATTTAAAAGTTTATACAAAAGAAAAAAGTAGATAATATAGATAGACACAAAATAGTTATGAACAAAAAAGGTGGTATAATGATGCAAAAGATTAGAATTGGAATCGTCGGTTATGGCAATTTAGGAAAAAGCGCAGAGCTTGGAATCAGACAAAATGAAGACATGGAACTTGTGGGAATCTTTACAAGGCGTGATCCATCTTCCATTAAAGTTGCAACACAAGGTGTGAAAGCCTATCCTATTGATGAAGCAAAGAATATGACGGATAAAATTGATGTTATGATATTGTGCGGAGGCAGTATGTCTGACCTGCCAAAGCAGGGGCCTGAATTTGCAAATTGCTTTAATACAGTAGATGGATTTGATACCCATGCTAAAATACCGGAATATTACGCAGAAGTGGATAAAGCAGCAAAAGCGGGTAAACATGTAAGCGTTATATCAAGCGGCTGGGACCCGGGTATGTTCTCTTTAAACCGATTAATGGCTAATGTGATTTTACCGGAAGGAAATGATTATACTTTCTGGGGAAAAGGTGTGAGCCAGGGACATTCTGATGCAATCAGAAGAATAGAAGGTGTAAAGAATGCAAAACAATATACGGTACCTATTGAAGATGCAATAGAGAAGGTGAGGAAAGGAGAAAATCCAATTCTTACAGCAAGAGAAAAGCATCTTAGAGAGTGTTATGTTGTGGCAGAAAAAGGAGCGGACAAAGCTAAGATTGAAGAAACCATTAAGAATATGCCAAATTATTTTGCTGAATATAATACAATTGTACATTTTATATCAGAAGAAGAATTAGAGAAAAATCATAGTGGAATTCCTCATGGAGGATTTGTAATCCGTAGCGGAAAAACTGGAATGAATAAGGAACATTCACATCTTATTGAATATAGTTTAAAATTGGATTCTAATCCGGATTTTACTGCAAATGTACTACTTGCCTATGCAAGGGCAGCATTTAGACTTAATAAAGAGGGCGTTTCTGGTGCAAAAACCGTATTTGATATAGCTCCGGCATACCTTTCCATAAAATCAGAAGAGGAATTGAGAAAGAATTTATTATAATTTTAAATACGGGGTAGGATGTAAATTATATTTACCTTATTGCTACCATGAAGAAATTAGGATGTATTACAAAACTAATTATGTAATACATCCTTTTTATATCTTAATTCAAAAGTCATTTATATATATCTATTGTATAATTTCATTTTCTAATAAAGAGCCATAAAATTCTTTATCAGGCAAATATAATTTCCAATACGAAAGTATATAACTATGATAAATGAGAGTGCATATGGGAAAGATATTTTGAATAGAAGCTGTCGGAAACGGAAGAAAAATTCAGATATTCAGTGTTGACATTTTTCGAAATATTTGTTACAAACAATATTTAAAATAGAAATTGTAAGAAATGTAAAAATATAGGAAATTAAAGAGGCTAATCATCTCATACCTTATATGTATTTTACATTTTTATTAATTTTTTTATAAATATCTTTTATTTTTTCAATCTTGTGATATAATTGTTCAAGGCTACAGCAGTGCTAATATCATAAACATTTAGGAGAGAGGCTATAATGGATAAAGATGATTTTGAAAAGAATAAATATAGATCCAACATAGGAGATATGGACACTAATAAATCAGCAAATGATTTGGACCAATTATCTCACAGGCTCGGTAATAAAATGGATGATTTTCAAGATGAAGATACATTTCTTTATGAAATAAATAAATCTCTTGCAGATCAAGTAAGTGGGGAATTAGAGGAGGAGAATGTTATTACGAAAGATAGAAGTACAAACAAAAGAAAGAAGAAGAAAAACAAAGGTTTAAAGATTTTTGCTGCTGTATTTTCTGTATTTATGTTACTAGTTGCATTTCTTGTATTTACACCAGTAGGAAAGAAGCTTATCCTGAATATTGCAGGTAACTATATATATGGAAAATTAGACTATGACGAAAACAAAGAAAAAGATAAAGAAAGACCTGTAAAACCTAAAGAGGAAGAACATGTAATAAATATTCTTTTGGTTGGAGTAGAAGAAATTCAGGGTGCTTCCAATACGGACTCCATGATTATCGCTACTATGAATACAAAAGATAAGTCCCTTAAGTTAACTTCTTTAATGCGTGATTTATACGTTGAGATTCCGGGATATAGTAAAAATCGTCTCAATTCAGCTTATGCCAAAGGTGGTATTGATCTTTTATATGATACCATTAAATTAAACTTTGGTATACCATTGGATGGCTATGCAAAGGTAAACTTTGAAAAATTTGAAAGTATTATAGACATTATAGGTGGTGTTGAGGTTACTCTTACTGAAAAGGAAGCATCTTATCTGAATAGAACCAACTATATATCAAATCCGGCTAACCGAAAGGTAGTTGCCGGTAAACAGATTATGAATGGTAATCAGGCATTGGGATACAGCAGAGTTAGAAAGGTATCTACAGGAACAGAAAGCAATGACTTTGGAAGAACACAAAGACAAAGAGCGGTACTTAATTCTATATTTGACAAATTAAAATCTAAAAATATTATAGAACTCGGATTTTTAATGGACAAAATATTAACTGAAGTTAAAATTGAAACAGATATTACCCAGAAGGAATTTAATGATTATTTAGAAGAAGCAGTAAGCTTAAAGGTAAATCAATTAGAAAATTACAGAATTCCTGCAGATGGCAATTACCAAAATTCAAAAGTTCAATTGGGAAAATTAATGCAAGAGGTATTGGAGCCAAAAGATTGGGATACTACCAGAGCGGACCTTCGTAAATTTATTTATGGAGACACAACAAGCACGGTAGAAGTTAAACCGGCAGAATAATGATAACGGCATTTAAGAAGGAAGTTTCACCTAAGTATTTTTAAACATAAAATATTGATATAACGTAAGCACCTGTTATGTTTTATATTCTTAAGATTGGAATAACATAAACATAACAGGTGCTTTTTGTGTTTGTATATAAAGTACTGGGTGGTTTCTTTGGGATCCATATAGTTGCTGAATTCAGACTATTCTTAATCTACATTTGGCTTATAAAAAGTTTAAGTTACTTTCATTTTTTTCCACTTTCGGATTTTGCTGCGGAAGGATTTGAAGGGGGCTACGGTGTTGATATGCACCCATTTCCAAATTGGCCAGTTGGCTGCCGTAGAAGCTGCCCATTTCCTGCCACCAGGCTGAAACTAAAACTTTGAATCCAAAGGACAAACTCACCAACGGAATTGATAAACATTTTTCGCAGCTGTTCCAATGAATAGCTGCTGTATTTTTCGTAAAAGCTTTGATACAAGGCGCCCAGCTGATTCCATTTCAGTACGGGCGCAGGTCTTTGTCAGCTTCTGCACATCGTCGAATTCCCGGATGAAGGCATCAGCGGTTTTCTTAATTTCATCGATTAATTCCTTTTTGTTTATATATTCATTCATATAATTGCTCCCTTATGTTGTTTATAAAATTCTTTCAATTTTTTCTTAGTATCATCGTCAAGATAGTGCCATCTTATACCCTGAATCGCGCCCTCCAGAGCAGAAAGCCTCATGATGCAGGCTGATGGGTCATTAGCAAGGATGCGCAGCCAGGCTTCCCGGCTTCCTACTTCTTGCAGTTGCTTAATTGTTGTAATTCCAACATCGGCAAGCTGAGCTTCCAGTTTTGCGGCAATGTTTGGAAGTGTGGATAATTCACCCATTCTATTTCCTCCTTATTAAGTTATAATCTGTGTTGGTAGTTGTCCTGCTATAGGACGTCAAAATCTAAGCTGTAGAAAATCTTTATTGGCGTCAAAATCCTCTATTGTTCTGTTCGCCTTTTTTGAATCTTTATGTTCCTGTTATAAACTAAATTTCCAGAAAAATCAAGAACAACTTGGAATTAAATTAAAAAGGGCAACTCTAATATTGTTCATTAATAGAAGGTATTATACTTGACAAAATAATAGCGGGAGAATATTATTTGTTTATATCTTTAGATATTTATCTGATTATGTAAAAATTAGATATAGTAATGTATGTATAATAGTTTTGTGGGAGGTTAATTATGCTAAGTATTCGTAATTTTAGTAAAGTTTACAAAGGTGGAAAGAAAGCGGTAGATAATTTGTCCTTGGAAGTAGAAGCAGGGGACATATATGGTTTTATCGGACATAATGGCGCCGGAAAGACTACAACTTTGAAAGTGGTAGCAGGGGTTCTGGATTTTGAAGAAGGAGATATTCTAATCAATGGAATGTCCATTAAGAAAGAAGGAGTTGCCTGTAAAAAAATAACTGCTTATATACCGGATAATCCGGATCTATATGAACATTTAACCGGTATCCAGTACTTAAACTTTATAGGTGATATTTATTCCATATCTAAAATAGAACGGGAAGAATTAATTAAAAAATATGGTGATGCATTTGAGCTGACTTCAAACCTTGGAGATTTATTATCTTCTTACTCACATGGTATGAAGCAGAAACTTGCAATTATATCTGCACTGATTCGTAAACCGAAGTTATTATTATTAGATGAACCTTTTGTTGGTCTGGATCCAAAGGCGTCCCATACATTAAAAACTTATATGGCGGAGTTGTGTCAAGAGGGCAGTGCAATCTTTTTCTCTACTCACGTATTGGAAGTTGCAGAAAAGCTTTGTAATAAAATCGCTATTATTAAAGGCGGTAAATTAGTTGCAAGCGGCAATACAGAGGAAGTAAAAGGTAACCAAAGCCTTGAAGAATTATTTATGGAATTAATAGAAAAATAGAAAGGTGTGGTTATTTATGAGAGAAATATGGTTACTGACCAAAGTTCAATTAGGTACAGCCTTTGATTTCAATATATCTAATAGAAGCAGAAATGCTAAAAAAAGAAACCCATTCTTTATTGTTGGAGTAACTGCGCTGCTTATATTACTTGCAGGAACGTCTTTCTTTTATAGTTTTATGTTAGGTTCTAGTTTTATGCAACTAAACACGATAGAATTAATGCCTGAATTTATGATGGCAATTACTTGTCTTGTTACAATAATAACTACTATTAATAAAGTAAAAGGAACTTTGTTTGGTTTTAAGGACTATGATCTTGTTATGTCTTTACCGGTAACCACCAGCAAGATTGTAGCAAGCCGGTTACTATTACTATATTTATTAAATATTTTATTCACATGTATAGTAATGGTACCAAATAGTATTGCTTATGGCATATTGGTAAAACCATCTCCTGTATTTTATATTATTAGTTTTGTAATGATGTTATTTATACCATTAGTGCCTATGATTGTTGCAATGATTATCGGCACAGTTATTGCAGTTATTGCCTCCAGATTTCGCCGTAGCAATCTGGTGAATTTAATTATTGTTACTGCATTTTTTGTACTTTATATGGCATTCATATTCACGGCAGATTCAGCTGAAAAAATGGGTGAAATAACAACAGCCATTACCAATCAGGTAGATAGTATGTATCTGCTGGCAAGAATGTTTCGCGGAGCAGTATGCGAATATGATATTTTATCTATTGTACTATTTGCAGGTATATCCCTAGGTGCATTTATTTTATTTTCTATTATAGTTGGAGTTGAATTTAAGAGTATTAATACAAAAATTCTGTCCAATTTTACAAGAGGTAATTATAAAGTAGGCAGTCTGAAACAATCTACACCTTTTAAAGCGCTGTTGGTAAAAGAAGCAAAAAGATACTTTTCCTCTACTCTATATGTACTTAACACGGGATTTGGTGTTGTTATTATGTTTTTAGGCTCTGTTGCATCTTTATTTCTTAGTAAAGAAACATTTGCAGAACTTTTTGATGTGCCCATTCTTGGAAGTGAATTCGGCCAGCTAATTGCAATTATGTTTGGTTTTTGTGTTGCTATGACTAATGTTACAGCCTGTTCCATTTCCCTGGAAGGAAGGAATCTATGGATATTAAAAGAATCGCCGGTAACAGAAAAGACTATATTTAATAGTAAAATTGCTCTGAATCTTATTTTAACCATACCTGCTATACTCATAAATTCAATTATCGTATTTATTGGACTGCATTTATCTTTATTGGATTTATTTATAATTATACTGTTACCAACCGCATTTGCATTTTTTGTATCTATATTTGGATTATTAGTAAATCTCAAAATGCCGAATTTAAACTGGACTTCGGAAGTAACGGTTATTAAACAAAGCGCTTCAACAACAATAGCTGTTTTATTAAATATGTTTCTATCATTTTTACCTTTTATATTAATGATGGTACTAAACATAAGACTGGCTGTTATTAATGGGCTTATGGCACTGGTATTGCTAATTCTTAGCGGCATTATGTATCGATATATTAATACAAAAGGCGTTAAAATATTTGAACAATTATAATAATAAGAAATATACAAATAGAAAGAGGCTGCTTGATAATACTGTCCAACATGTTGGATTCAGTACAGGCAGCTTCTTTCTATTTTAGAATAACAGATTACGGTTTACCTTTGCATACAAATAAGACTTTAAAGAATACTATACTTAAAACGTAGAGTGAATCATAGGTAGAATTATTCCTGGAGGTGTCATTTTGTATTGTCATATAGAAGAATTACATGATATACCAACGAATACATTAGGAGAGCCAAAAGAAATCCTGGTGGATTCATATACTTGGTCTAATAACGGGCAGACTGGTAAAACTTATACTTATAAAATGAGTGATGAAAAATATGAACGTCCTATTAATAAAGCCTATAGGATAAGTTTACATGAAGAGAAACCCTATTCCCTTTGTGTGATACATTATTATGACTTGATTGATTATGATTTGGAAGACTGTATAGGAGAAAATAAAATTGATTCGATAGCAAAAGGAATAAATATCAGCAGAGATGAAATATGGTCGATTATAAAGTCAGAGCTTGAGCCCTTACAAGATAGAATTCTTAATGAATACCAGCAAACAGAGGAATATCTGGCACGTAAACATCACCAGGAAATATTAAAAGAGTATCGTCAGGCCAAAGAGGATTTTCAAAAAGAATACGGTATTGCTGCCAGTGAATATGACAGATGCTACAATGTGTTCGGAGAGTTAATGAACTCTGAATACTTAAATCAACTGAATCAAATCCTTGAAGAAAGAATCAATATTAAAAAGACTAGCAAGAGATACCGTAAATATGCCTATCAGGAAAATTTCAATAATTATTTTAATAGCAGCAGTAGCAGCAGTATCAGCAGTGAGTTTAACGATGACGAGAGGGAAATGCTTGGAAGGTTCTATAAAATTTTGGCTAAAAAATACCATCCGGATTCCAATCCGGATATAGATACCTCTGCAGAGATCCTTCTGATTAATAAACTTAAAAAATCATGGAGGGTCTAAACTCTATGGTATATGTTATAAAAAGCCCAGAATGTAAAAGCATATTTTGTAAATATGCAAAGACTGAGTTTTAATCTAAAATGTGAAATGTGACTAAAAATATGAAAGAAAACCGGCAAGTTGACTAGAATTTTATATTGTTACAAATAGCTGAACTTAAAAAGGCAGAGATTACAAGAATACTTATGGTAATCTTTTGTGCATAATTATGTTGCATTGGAAAGAATTATAATGTATCATATTTTAATATAATCATATAAATCATAAGTCAGGGCAAACTTATCGAAAGATAAGGACGCAAAACAAGAAGCCTGTCGGGGAAAATATATCATGTATAGTATATATAGCCCCTATGGTGGTTCAGTTGCAGCTAATACAAAATATTTCTATTTTGTTTAGTTGCTTTTTTTTGCTTTTTTAATAAAAATTTTGTTGAATTGTTAATTTTAGGTGATTATATATATGATTTATGATACAATAGGACTAAAGTCCTATTGGTAAAAGATTGAAAAATAAAAGGAATCGGTGAGAGCAGGAATGGATTTTAGAAAAAATAAAAAAAGACTAGGTGATATATTAATCCAGGAAGGTCTTATTACGGAAACGGACCTTAAGACTGCCTTATCAGAGCAAAAGAAAGGCAATCGCAAATTAGGTGAAACATTAGTGGATTTAGGCTATGTGAATGAACTTGCCATTGCTAAAGCACTTCAAAAACAACTTAAGATAGATATTGTACAGCTTACTGGTATTAAAATTCCACAGGATATTCTTAACATGGTTAACGAACAGATACTACGAAAATATATGCTGATTCCTTTTGAATTTGATCAAAAGGATCCTAATACCCTTAGGGTAGCAATGTCCGATCCTATGGATATTCTGGCTGTTGATGATCTTTCTATCATAACCAATTTTAAGATAGCACCAGTAATATCACTTCCCAGAGAAATTGCAGCAACAATAGATAGGTATTATGGAAATGCGGAAGCCATGGAGGTGGCAGAGCGATATACCAAAGAAAAAGAGATACTGGACAAAGAGAAGGAAGAAAAAGAGAATAATGAAGATATAAATAATTCACCTATTGTAATATTAGTAAAGACCATGATTGAACAGGCCGTCAGGCAAAGGGCAAGCGACATACATATAGAACCATTTGAGAAAACAATACGTATACGATACCGGGTTGACGGTATATTAAAAGAAATTATGAAATATGACAACAGCCTGCTTTCAGCAATTGTAGCCAGAGTTAAGATTTTGGGAGATATGGATATCTCTGAAAAGAGAAAGCCTCAGGACGGGCGAATAGCCATGATCATAGACAGAGAAGAGTACGATATTCGTGTGTCGATACTGCCAACGATTTATGGAGAGAAGATAGTAATGAGACTTACCTCTAAAAGAGGTCTTACAAAGGACAAGAAGGAGCTTGGCTTTACGGATGAAGAAATGGAGAAATTCAATGCCATTCTTTCTAAACCTCATGGGATGATATTAGTAACCGGACCCACTGGAAGCGGTAAGTCCACAACCCTTTATACAGCACTTAGTGAGTTAAACAAGGAAGATGTTAATATTATTACGGTAGAAGATCCGGTAGAAGCCAATATTGACGGAGTGAATCAGGTTCAGGTAAATCCAAAAGCAGATTTAACATTTGCCAGTGCTCTCAGATCCATCCTAAGGCAGGATCCGGATATTATCATGATTGGTGAAATTAGAGATAATGAAACTGCTGAGATTGCTATTAAAGCCTCCATTACCGGACACCTTGTAGTAAGTACTCTTCATACAAATAGTGCGGCTAGCAGCATTACAAGACTAGAAGACATGGAAGTGGAACCTTACCTGATTGCTGATGCAACTATTGGAGTTATAGCACAGCGGTTAGTGAGAAGATTATGTCCATATTGTAAGAAGGAAAAGCAGGCGAATAAATTGGAAAAGGAATTGCTTGGACTTAAGGAGGATGAAGAACAGGTAATATATGAAGCAACCGGATGTCATATGTGTAATGAAACGGGATATTTTGGCCGTATCGGAATATATGAGATTATGCCTTTAACACCTGCACTGAAAGAATTAGTAAGTAAAAAAGGTAATGCCTTAATGATTAATAATCTGGCATTATCAGAAGGAATGAAAACTTTGAAAACCAGTGTGTCAGAAAAAGTATTGCATGGTATTACTTCCATTTCTGAAATGAAGAAAATATTATTTGATGATTAGGTAAAAGAAAGTAGGGAAAAGGTATGGTTACTATAGAGGAATTACTACAGGTTGCAAAGGATATAGGAGCCTCCGATCTCCATATTACAGTTGGGGTGCCTCCAAAATGCAGGGTCAACGGTGAGCTGCAGGATGTTGGGGACATAAAATATATGCCGAATGATACATCGGAATTAATAATGCCAATTGTTCCTGAACATTTTAGAACTGTCTTAGAGACGAAAGGAGAGGTGGATTTTTCTTATTCTATTCCCAACCTGGGTAGATATCGTGTCAATGTATTCAAGCAAAGAGGCTCCTATGCAACGGCAATTCGTCTGGTGGGTACTACAATTCCAAAACCAGAACAGCTGGGGATTCCAAGTTCAGTTGTAGAACTCACAGCTAAGAAACGAGGATTGGTTCTAGTAACGGGACCTACAGGAAGTGGTAAATCAACATCTCTGGCCTCCTTAATTGATGTGATAAATTCCAATTATAACACCCATGTAATTACCTTAGAGGACCCTATTGAATATCTGCACCATCATAAAAAGTCCATAGTAAATCAGAGAGAGATAGGCCTGGATAGCCAATCCTATAGCAATGCCCTTAGAGCAGCTCTTCGAGAAGACCCGGATGTTATACTAGTTGGAGAAATGAGAGATTTGGATACCATTTCCATCGCCATAACGGCTGCTGAAACAGGACATCTGGTATTCTCAACCTTACATACAATTGGTGCAGCTAATACCATTGACCGAATTATTGATGTTTTTCCTCCTCATCAGCAGCAACAGATTCGTATCCAGCTGGCATCAGTTTTAGAAGCTGTAATATCTCAGCAGCTGATTCCACTTTCAGGCGGGAAAGGAAGAGTGGCAGCATTCGAGGTTATGCATGGAAATACAGCTGTTAAAAATCTTATCAGAGAAGGAAAAGCATTCCAGATTCCTTCCATTATCCAAACGAATAAAAAGTCCGGCATGCAGATGATGGATGATGCAATTTTTAATCTATATATAAAACGAAAGATTGATTCCGAAAATGCATTGCATTTCGCACAGGATCCCATTGCGCTTGAGCGAAAATTATTCTAGGAGGCTAGTGTGAATTATTGAAATGCATAATTCACACCCTGATTTGTGGCAGTGCCTCGTCTGCAAGCAGACGCGGCATGCAATGGGAGCTAATGTGGAAAATTTTGATTCCCACACAGTCATTTGTACGGCAGCACAAATTTGCGTTTGCAGCAGAATGGAGGATTATAATGAACAGTTATTCTTATCTTGTCATTAATAAGAAGGGTAAAGTACAAAAAGGCAGTATAGAAGCAATGGATGTGGAGAAGGCAAAATTCTTATTAAAAGCAGAGGGTTATCTTCCGGTAACATTGGAAAAGCAAAGTTTATTAAATAAAAATATTAACATAAGCATTGGGAATCCAGTAAAACCCAGAGATTTAAGTGTATTTTGCAGGCAGTTTGTAAGTATACTCACTGCCGGTGTATCTGTTGTAAATGCACTGGATTTACTCACTCAGCAAACAGAGAATAAAGTGCTTTCCGAAGCAATTAAAGAAGTTCAGATTTCTGTTGAAAAAGGTGAGAGTCTTGCAGATGCCATGAGGGAGCAAAAGAAAGTATTTCCCTCTATTCTTACGAATATGGTTAAGGCAGGGGAAGCCTCAGGAGATCTGGAGACTGTTTTCGAGAGGCTGGCAATACATTTTGAGAAAGAGACAAAGTTAAAGCTTCAGATGAAGAAGGCTTTGATATATCCAATTATCGTAGGTTTAGTGGCTGTAACAGTCTTAGTAATTATGATGCTCTTTGTTGTTCCAAATTTTATGTCCATGTTTGCTGATATGAATATTGACATGCCATTTATGACCAGGTTTGTCATTAAAATCAGTGATTTCATGATTGCAAGATGGTATGTACTGGTTACTGTGTTAGCCTTTATTATAATTGGTTTCTCATTGTATAAAAAGTCCTCTGCCGGCAGGGAGGCGCTCGGGCGTCTAGCCTATAAGATACCTTGCTACGGAAAGTTTATTATGAAGTCTAATTCGTCAATATTAACCAGAACACTAAGTACTTTGCTGGCTGCTGGTATCTCTGTAATCGAAGCGTTGGATATTACTGCAAGAACCATGGATAACGTAGTTGCAAAAGATGCTCTGCTTTTGGCTAAAGAAGATGTTGCGAAAGGAATACCACTTTCCATTCCTATTAAGAATGCAGGAATATTCCCTCCAATGGTTTATCAAATGATTAAGATTGGAGAGGAATCCGGTGATATTGAAAGCATGCTGGAAAAGGTCGCAGACTACTATGATGAAGAAGTGGAAGCTGCCGCACAAAGATTAACTGCCGTTATAGAGCCTGCCATTATTATCTTTCTGGCTTTGCTGGTTGGAATAATTATCATGGCAATTATGCAGCCAATGCTTGCCATGTATGAAGGACTAGATAACCTATAAGCCCTAAAAGAATAATCTATTAGGAAAACATGAGCTTCCTGATAATTATTAATAGATTTACTAAATAATTAAAAAATAAACTAAAAAGGAGAGTAAAGATGGAAAGGGAAGAAAAAAAGGAAAAAAGAAGAAAACTACATAACAAAGGATTCTCATTGGTGGAACTGCTTATCGTTATTGCGATTATAGCAATACTGGCAGGTGTGTTATCACCACAATTGATTAAGTATCTTGCTAAGTCTAAAAAAGCAGCGGATATTCAAACTGCTCAGACAATAGCCACAGCAGTAGGTGTGGCATTGGCTGATGAAACAGCGTATAATGCAGCAGCATCGACCAAAGTATCAGATTGCTATAAGGCCGATACGGAAACAAATGCATTTCAAAAAGAGATAAAATCAATTCTTGGTTTAACTGCACCGTTGCCCAAATATGAACCTGACACTTATAAAGATTTTTTTGTTTATGTTGATCTCGGCAATAATTCATATGAGATCTATGCCGGAAATGAGAGACCTACTGATGATAATCAGAGGAAAGCTCTTATTCTATATCCAACAGTTGGAACACAATATAAATAATTAACTGCAAACATCAAACAAGACCTTGTTCTTGTTTGATGTTATTAAAAAAGGAGTCTACCCATGAACCCGAAGCCACTCATCTGCGTTATTATCTTTCTATACGGTATCATAATTGGCAGCTTTCTTAATGTCTGCATTTACCGTATCCCTTTAAAAGAGGATATCGTTACAACACCTTCCCACTGTACTCAATGCGGACACCGATTACAGTGGTATGAGCTATTTCCTATATTCAGTTATCTTTTCTTAAGAGGAAGATGCAGAAAGTGCGGCAGTAAAATATCCATACAATATCCTATTATAGAAGGATTGAACGGGGTTCTTTATGTGTGGGTATTTTTAATACATGGACTAACTCCGGAGAGTGTAATATATTGTTTATGTGCATCAGCACTTATTGTACTGAGTGTTATTGATTTCGGAACGTATGAGATACCGGCAGGGATTAATATATTCCTGGGAATAGCAGGTATTATACGGGTGCTATATGATCTTAAGAACTATATGGATTATATTTTAGGCTTTATGTGCGTCAGTGGTTTCCTGTTTCTTGTCTATATCATAACCAGAGGGAAAGGAATTGGGGGAGGAGACATTAAGCTTATGGCCGTAAGTGGGTTAATCCTTGGATGGAAGTACAATATATTAGCTTTTGTAATTGGATGTATCCTGGGATCCGTGATTCATTTATTTAGAATGAGAATAAGTAAAGAGGATAAGGTATTAGCTTTTGGTCCTTATCTTTCAGCAGGTATTATGATTGCTATTTTATATGGAAAGCCAATAATGGATTGGTATATAGGGTTATATACATAAGCGGATTGTACTGGTGGAAAAGTTTAAAGAGTTCTATTCTTTAAGCTTGAAGTTTATGCTATACACAAAGCTGCTAAACCTTGAAAGGAGCATGGTTTTAAGTATGTCAAACAAAGTAATAAGCATAGAGATCGGACTTCACATTACCAGAATTTGTGAAGTTGAATATAAAAAGAAAAACCCCAGGGTATATCAATGTATTTCCTTTCCAACACCGGAAGATACCTATGAAGACGGATTCATCCGTAATAAGGAAAAGTTTGTTGATACAGCAAAAGAGAAGATTGTTGAAGCAAAGATGAAGAGCACCAGAGTTGTTTTCACCATTGCATCAACCAAGATTGCCAATCGTGAAATTGTAATTCCCTATGTAAGAGAGAATCGGATAAAAGATATTATAGAAACCAATGCCACGGATTATTTTCCTGTGGAAATATCAGAATATACGATTACATATGGAATATTAGAAAAAATAATAAATGGAAAAGAGAAAAAGTTAAGAATATCTGTATTAGCAGCACCAAATCATTTGATCAAGAATTATTATAGTGTAGCTAAAATGCTTGGCTACCAGGTAGAAGCGGTTGACTATATTGGTAATAGTACATTTCAGGTCTGTAAGAAGCAGGGTGGAACTGAAACCGGATTAATTGCCCAGATACAGGAAGATTCTACTCTTCTTAGTATTATTGAGGGAGGTGTACTAACCTTTCAGCGTACCATTCAATATGGTACCAGTTCTATTACTAACACATTAGTAAATGGTGAGTATTATGAGGTTAGCAACGACAATGAAGCATTGCAGCTGTTAAGCAGCAAAGGGTTGATAAATAGACAATTCGAATCTCATCTAGAGGAAACAGCAGCGATTACCTTAGAATATCCCAAAGAATATTCAGGTAATGGGTTAGAAAGTGCTGCCAGGCAAGAGCTGACAGAGTCTCTATATCTTCTTGTTAATAATATTATCAGGGTTTTGGATTACTATCTTTCAAGAAATGAAGAAAAGAAGATTCATACCATGTATCTTACAGGACAGGGTATCAAAATAAAAGGACTCAGTGAATTACTCTCTAACGAGACAGGGATTCATACAGAAAAGATAAAAACTCTTTATGGTATAACTTTTGGTAAGGATGTTAATCTTAAGGCTGAAAATCAGGGTGATTACCTCTCCTGTATCGGTGCGGCCGTGAATCCGATCAATTTTATACCCAAGGACTACTTAATTACTGTAGAAAGAAAGAGTACGGTTCACTTAAGAAGAGTTCTTCTTGGAGGCTCTGTTGCTATTAGTTTTATATTTCTTTTAACGGCTTTTATAGGATATCGAATTGAGCTGCTGGAAAAAGATGGGATGGAAGCTCAGATTAAGGAATTGGCAGAAGCAGAACAGATCTATAAGAGCCATAAAGAGGCTAAAAATCAGTATAGCAGCATAAAGGCTATGTATGATCGTACCATGGGAAATAATGAGCAGTTAAATATACTTATTACAGAGTTGGAAGATAAATTGCCATCTAAAAGCAATATCAATACCATGAATATAACAGATGATCAAATTTCCTTAAATATAAAAACAATTTCTAAAACAGAAGCAGCCAAAGCATTAATTCAATTAAAATCAATTGCTTCCCTTGCTGAAGTGAAAACAGAGAGTATTACGGAACAAAGGGATGAAAATGGCAGCATCACAGTAGAGTTTACTGTATCCGCTAAATATAAAGACAATTTTACAGAGGGGGATAAGGATGGAGGTAATTAGAAAACTGTCAGAGAGAGAAAAGAATTTACTGTTTATTCTGCTTATATTTATTATCTTATTCTTTTCCTATCAATTTGGTTATGTGAAACTTACTGAGAAAACAGATGCCTTGAGCAGCGAGAATCTGGAATTAAATGTGAAATTGAATGATTTAAAACAAAAAGATGTTGCAAGAGAAAAATATATGGAAGAAACCAATAAGATGATAGCAGATACTCAGAATATGTTTAATCACTTGGCAGCTTCCATGACTCAGGATAAGAACACCATATTTGTTACGAAATTGGAGAAGGAAGCAGGGATGATAGTAAGTGCCATCTCATTTGGCAATATCAATGAAATTTATGATTCGAAGGAAATGGCCAATTCAACTAATCAGACTGCTAACGGCACATCCAAGGATACATCCAGTGATACATCCAATGTAGAAAATACAGCAGATGTGACAGCAGAAGGTAATGGTTTAAAAGGATATCAGTCATCTATTACTATAAATTATCAGACTAATTATGGCGGGTTAAAAAAGGCCATTGATTTCATAAATAATTATCATGAGAAAATGAGGATTCAGTCTATTACCGCTGCATTTGATAGTACAACGGGCAACCTGACAGGAACCATAACAATAGATCTGTTTATGCTATCAGGAGGTGACCGGGAAACAGAGCCATTCGATATCAATGGAATTGAATTGGGGACGGATAATATCTTTGGAACTTTCGAACTTCCGGTAGAATAGATAGTCTGTACATAAAGAATAAAATAAATGTGGAGGGTGCCATGGACAGAGAAGGAAAAAGAATATTCCCAATAGATGATAAAGGATTCTCTTTAGTAGAACTTCTGGTTTGTATAGCAATTATTGCACTTGTCTTCGGTCCCCTGCTAAAGAATTTTCTTGTTTCGGCCAGAGTGAATGCAAAAGCAAAAAAAGTGCAGCAGGAAACTATTTTGGCACAGAATATTGCGGAAGATGTAAAGTCAAAAACGTTTCTTGAAATTGCCTCTACCTATAATGATAATACAATCGTCCATGGTGATAAAACAATCTATACGAAGAAGTTGATTCAGGACGGAAAGAATAAATATGATATACAAATAATCATGGATAAGGATGTTTACAAAGAGGTTAATCCTGATGGAGATCCGGTGGGTTATAATAATTATAAAATGCCTATTATCACAGATATTAATGAAATAAAGAATGTAATTGCCACAGAGAACCATGAGACCTCCATGGCAATCACTGTATTATATAATAATTACAGGTGGTACCGGGAACAGACGAAGACCGATACAGGATATACGGTAGGTGAGTATTCGGAAGATGATGTCAGAATAAATCTAAGCCGGGATATTCAGGTTACTATCAGGAATCTAAGTGGAAACATCAAAGTTAGAGTGCAGGCAGTATATAATTGCGAAGCCGTACCTGGAAGCGGCAGCGAAAGTTATGTTTTAAAAGAGACAGATTATAATCGTGATATGAATGGAATCTATGTATTCTATAAGCCAATCCTGCATGATAAAGTTACGATACAAAAAGACAGTACTATAACAGAAACTATGGACTTATTTCTTGTCAGTCAAGACACCGATTATGGTATTGTGCTTGATAACCCTGGATTTGTACCTGTATATAGTAATGTATCATTAACAAGCCCTTTGGTTAAGAAAGAGGCGAAAACCAGGTTGTATGATGTTACGGTAAAACTATTTTCTGCAGGCGCGGATTATGAGACAGCTGTTCCCTGTGTAACCTTTCATACAACCAAGGAGGAATAAGGATGAGGAAAGATAAGCATTATTATCTAAATAATGAAGGTTCTGCTTTGATTATTATTATTGTATGTATTGCTTTTCTAACGATTCTATCTTCTTTATTACTGACGGTAACATTGAACAATGTCCAAATGAAGAGTATAAATCAGAAATCAAAGGCAAATTTTTATGATGCAGAAACTGCTTTATCAGAGATTCGGGCGGGAATTGAAGAAGTTACTGCTGCTTCATTAGAGATAGCTTATAATGATGCAATGGAGAATTATTTGGACGAAACCATAGATAAAGAGAGCCTGTTCTCACAGACTTTTATAACCGAGATTGCGAAGAAACTGGGAGATGGTATTGATTTAACTGCATATGAACCAGCAACAATCCGGGGATACATAAAGGAGCCGGATGCCACATTAATTACGAATGCCAGCTTGGGGGAAAATAAATTAGTAATAGATGTAGAGAACCCGGGTAAACCCGAATATATAATTATTAAGAATATAAAGCTAAGTTACATAAACAGCGAGAATTATAAAACAACCTTATCCACCGATATAAAGATTACGGTTCCGGACATGGCTTTTCACGCCTCCAACAGCGGTACCAATGTATTTGCTGACTATGGTCTCATAGCGGACCATAGTATATCCCTTAATACGGTGAACCGAGTTAAAGTATACGGAAATGCTTATGCCGGTTATGGAGGAATTGTTCTGGAGAATGCATCTTCCCTGACTATGGGGCAGGGAAGCAATATTATTACAAGAGGTAATATTGATGTTAAGAATCGAAGCATCCTGCAGATTCTTGACAGTCCCAATATTTGGGTAAAAAATATTACCACATCCCAGAATGTAAATGTTGGTACAGAAATGCCCACCACCATTCAGATTAGTGGTAAATGCTATGTAGAAAATGATCTGACACTTGGAGCAAAGAAAAGTGATGTTACTTTATCCGGTGAATATTATGGATATGGTAATGAACATATTCCAGATAAAAGCAGTGCAGTTATAATAAATGGACTTAAATCGAGCCTTAATTTGTCAGATCTGGACCGCTTGCTTATAGCAGGAAGGGCGTATCTTGATCCAAGTACTGGCGGTAATGAATATAGTGAAACCAGGCAGGGAGACATTCGGACAGGAGAATCTTTGGCAGTAAGAGGAAACCAGTATGCTTATTTGGTGCCAAGTCAATGCTTATGGCGGGATGTTGATTCCAATTCGGCAGAACCTAAGAATGTAGGGAATCCGGTATCCTATGATAAATATTTAAAAAGGAAAAATAAAACAGATGGTTTAGGAGACATTCCTATGGTTTCTCTGACTCCGGAGATTGCTGATTATGCCAATGGTTACACTACCGTATTCTATAGCCATGGAACCCGTAAAGAGGTATTCTTTTTTCTTGCATTTGCTAACGAAGAGAAAGCCAATGAATATTTAAAAAAATATTATAGCAGGCAGCAATTAGACGAAGACAGCAAAATGGAAGCCAGAATTAAGAGTTTTGCAAGCAGTATATCCGTAAATACTACATCCTCATTGATTATGTCTCCGGGACATTTACTTACATACCAGGAGGAAAGCGGTGTAGGGCTTGTGGAAAGTACCGTGGCACCGGATGGAAGTACAATGCAATCTATGTCAGATCAATTAAAGGAAAGATATAAGGTTCTGTCACAGGAACTTTCGGAGCTTCATTTGGGGGTAGTATATGACTCATCCTCAGTATTTCGCTCTATTATAGACACTTCAAAGATCTTACCCTCCACAAATAAAGTTTATACTATAGACAGCAGTCATAAAGCTTATGTTGTAGACGGTGATTTTACCACAACATTTGGCATGCAGGGAATTGTTATTGCAACCGGGAATGTTATTGTAAATGGAAGCTTTACCGGACTGATCCTGGCAGGAGGGGACATCATTCTTTCTGCAGAATCCACAGTAACGGCTTCAAAACAGGTTGTAAATGCTATTATAAATAAGAATACTGAATTAAATACAATTTTTCGAAATGTGGTGGTGAACAATCAGGAGGGAGCCGACAGCCTGGAGGATAATGGACGGATTATAGTTTCTGAATTAATTGGCTATGAAAACTGGAAATTGAACGGAGAATAAGAGGTGTAAGTTTATGGCACGTGGTAATAAAGGATACACACTGATTGAACTAATCATAGCGTTGGGAATAGTCGCGATCATCACAACAGGAGTCTTACTATTACTAAATCAAGTTACCATGGCAGACACTAAAAAAGCGGCAAAAAGTGTAGATGTAGTTCTGGATAAGCTGCGGCTGGATACAATGGCAAAGAGTTCAAAATCTTATCTGCATATTTATTATTATGACAATGGAGTTTATATGAAAGTATCCAGTGAACAGGACGGTACTCTGGCAGAATTGGATTCGGATTCGGGTAAAAAAATAGGCCGTAAGATGTCTATTTGTTATACGGAAAATGGGGGCACAGAGAAACTATTAGAAAGCGGAGAGAGTATTGTCATCAGTTTTAACCGAAGTTCCGGTGCATTCTCATCTAATTATAGTAGTATTAAATTCACTTATTCCAGTCGAAGTTCAGTGCTTCAATGTATAAAAGAGACGGGCAGGCATGAAGTTTATTAGGAAGAAAAGGGGGAACCCCTATGGCACAGAGAGAAAAAGATAATAGAGGCTTTACATTTATTGAAATGTTAGCAGTCGTTTCTATTTTAGCAATTGTTATGGTCTCTTTAGCTTTAATCATGAGTTATAGCTCCAGAAATTATAGAAACTTAAATGAAGAGGTGGCCTTGCAGACAGAGGCACAGATGATTATGAACCAAATGAATGATTTGATTATAGAAGGATATAATGTAAAATTCGATCCCAAAGGTGAACTTACAATATATCAGGAAGATGTTATTTACGTTATTCTTTTAGATATCACCAGACACCAGCTTGATTTTAAAAAATTTACCCCGGATGGTACTCTGATTGGCAACAAAGAATTATTAGGCAAATATGTTGAAGAATTTCAAGTGATGGATACAGGAGCCGATGATTCTAATAATCAAATCCAGGTATCTATAAGCCTGAAAAAAGACAATAGTACTTTTGAACTAAAGAATCAAGTCATTACCTTGAGAAACAGGATAAAACCTGTACCATAATGGAAGGAGGTTCGTTCATTTGAAAAAATTGAAAAGAGAAGGAAAGCGTAATAATATTAAATTTTATAAGGTCTTAAAATATACTTTTGTAACCGGGTTGATTCTTTCTTTTCTTATCATTATGCCTCAGATAATAATGTGGGTACAGGCAGCAGTTATCTCAAAAGGAGAAGTGGCAACTGACACGGTTCCAAATGAATCCGGTGAAAAGGGGGCAAAGAACAATCCATTTGTCATACTTGAGATTGTCCCTTATGAAGGGTATGGAGAGATTGGATATTTAATAGATGGATGTGAACCAGTTGATATGGATAGGCTCCGTTACTCGAGTGATATGACAACGGTAACAGCAACCCAAGCCTCCTCCGCAGTTTGGGGTAAACAGTATCAATTTCCGGATGAAAAAGGGATTCCATCAGACTGGATTATCCAAAATGGTGAGAAGACACTGTACGGATTCTATGAAAGAGTAGGAGAAAATGAAGGTCTATTTCAGGAAGTTGTTGATAAAACAACGGGACAGATTAATTATGTCAAGGTGGGTAGTCATGGAAATATAGTCTGGAAAACTGTTTTTGGTATGACTGAGGATAAAGTGGAAAGTAAGAGGAAACTGGAATTCGTTGGTGACAAAGTTTATACAAGCCGGACAGATAACCAGTTTAAAGAAGGTTATGCTTATACATATACCAATCATAATTACTTCTTAAAGGATGTATTAGAGGCATCAGTAAATGATATAAAAGACTATCATATCATGGTAAAAACCGTGGAGCCTAAGGATTTAAATAAGCAGCTGGAATGGATAGACAGAGCAGATTTAATATCCATTAGTCCAAAATCTCATATCAGTAATCTGCCTGAAGTATGGGAAAAATATAATCTTGCAGGTAAGTCAGCAGGCCCTCATCCCTGGGATGGATTTGGCAGCAACGACTTAAGCTGGGAGGCAGTTGTCCGCATATTTAAGAAAGTGAATATTGAGAAAGACTATGCGGCTATTATATTTGATTGGACTGTATACACGAATCCGCCAAGCAGCACAAGAAAACTGGTGATTCCTTATCAGACAGATTATTATGGTAATGCAACAAATCATACGAATGGAAGTGAATGGGGCAATTCTAACAATGTTTTTAAGCTTGCTTTAATGTCAAGAACTATGAATCCCGTTCTATTTTATAATCTATTTCTAAATGAGAATCCGGAAGCATTAATAAAGAATGGGTCCTTCGTAAATCAAAAAGGAGACGGAAGAAATTATTGGTGCCAAAGTACCTTTATGCCTACCCAGAAAGATGGTTCACTGGCATGGAATACTCATTGGGATTCTTTGTGGGAAGAATTCAGGCTAAATCCTAATATGAACGGAAATGTAAGTGTTGCCGGAAGAATCTATACTTATAATGGCGACTGCAGTTTATCACAAAATTTTGTGAATGATAAGATAGGGGAAACAAAATATACGGAAGAATTTTTTGATTATGTAAGGGAGAAGAATGTGAAAGATATCCCTGCTAATGCAGTGGAATTTATTCTTGGACCTCAAAAGGATGATTCTCTTCAGGATATGCCTCTAAAGATATTGAATATCGAACCAACCAGTGAGTTTACATTAAACACATATAAATTGCGTACGCTATTACCTAATTATATAGGGACAATTGATATTGTACATATGACTTCTGCTGAATTTGTGGGAAAAATAGAAGATTTGAACAGTACTTATAACGGAATTTATATGGGAATGAATTGCGGAGGATATAATACAAGGTCGCAAAGAAATCCGGATTATGGAAAGAGCTCCTCCGATGCTCCACTGTACATAGATTTGCCGGATTACAATGACAATGCACTGGATGGGAAGATTTATCTTCATGTGGGAGATTTGATTAAAGGCAACCGTTTTGGAGTAAATTGGCTTCCAGGAGGAACGAATTCTTCAATAAGAAATACGACCAGGATGCCTGGGAATGATATTACAAAACAGAAAAAAAGGGAATTAAATGATTTTATAAAAGCAGGATATCCGGTATTTGTGGATTCCAAGCTGTATCATACAGGATCTGACCTGACAGAGCTTGTAGCTGATAAGACATCCAATATATATGCTTTAATAAAAGAGAATAAAGGAAGAGAGAATCTATTAAATGTAGCAGAACTGCCTGCTTGGAATATCCAAAGTAAGATTAATACGGATAAGCCAACTTTACAGATTAACTCAGCGCCTGTTCCCTACAAGGGCACATTCACTAATGGAACCATTAGTGTCGATAATTACATTAATGGCAGTAATATTAATTTTAGAAACCTGGTTTATAACTACACAATTCTTGAGAAAGACAGTAGTAAAACGTTTCTGGTAAAACTTTATATTGATGCCAACTCAGATGGAAGATTTGACGAGACAGAACTTAATATGATTCAAACAGGGGTTACTCCAAACAAACCACATAAACTAACAAAACGATTAGCTAAGGACTACTTTGGAGTCATACCTTGGAAACTGCAAATTGTTGACCAGAATCAGCCAGAAAATCGAGATGAAATATCCGGCTTTTCAGCTGTGAAACGATCGGATTCCGAGAAAGAAACCATTCGTGTCTTACAGATTAATCAGAATAGCAGTTCAACATTAATCCTTCAAAATAACACCCAATTTCGTAAGTTTACGGAGAATCTAAATGACTTCAAAGTTATTTTTGAAACAAAGACTATAAAAGATTTCGAAAATATGTATCCAAGATCTAATAGTTTTGACATAAGTTCTGAAGAAACCAAAAAGAATACGGATAAATTAAAAAATTATAATATGCTGATTCTTGGCTTTAGTGATATATATGGACCTATAAAGAATGAATCCGCACTAAACAATATAAATTATTTTATTGAAAAAGGGAAAAGTGTTCTCTTTACACATGATATTACTTCTTTTAATAATGAAAGTTCTCAAACAAATGAGTTTGGATATTTTTTTAACAGGGATTTTAGAGATATATTAGGAATGGATCGTTTTGGTGTACGAAATTCCGGTGGAATATTAAAAGAATATAATGATATAGCAATGTCACCAACCGGAGTTTTATATCCCCAGATTCATGGATACAATGCATATGCGCTAAAAAGAATTGCAGATAATAATGTGAATCTTACATTTAAAGGATTAAGTCCAAGTGCTGACAATAATGTAACAACAACGGTTACAAAATTGAATCAGGGACAGATTACCAATTACCCTTATGTAATTGACGATACAATCAAAGTGGCAGATACCCATGCTCAATATTTTCAACTTAACCTGGAAGATCCAGGTATCGTTGTATGGTATTGCCTGAGTAAAGGAAACATTGATGGAAGTACTGCTGATATTTATGGTATGTCACCAAATGATGCTTCCAACTATTATTATATTTATAATAAAGGTAACATTACTTACTCCGGCGTCGGTCATTCCAAGGTTGGAGATAGTGAAATGGAGGTTAAGCTATTTGTAAACACAATGATAGCAGCGTACAAAGCATCCATCGAACCACCTATAATCGAGATTCTGAATGAGGAAGAATGTGTCTTTACCCCAGATGAAGTCTATGGAACAGATGATATTCTTGAAATTGAATTTATTCCATGGGATTTTAACCTATCCAGTCAGGAACTTGGAGTAAAAGTTCAGATTGCCGGCGGAGATAAACTGGAGATATATGATAAGCATGGCAATAAAATGAACAGTGAGTTTCTAAATAAAGATGGCGAAAGTTTAATAAAATTGGAAAATGGTAACACTTATACCGCTCACTATAAAAGAAGCCTCTTTACAAATGAGAATCTAAGAAACATTCATTTCTATATTGAGAATAAAGCCGGTTACTATGGAACAGAAGAACTGGAATTAAGGGAAAGAGTTTTATTTAATCTATATTAAAATTTAGGTTGTTAACAATAGTACGCTTTGCCCAATATGGGTTATTCAGACCATAGAGAGTGGGGGATATTGTATATTGCTTGTTCCATATAGAAATTCGATGGTTCTAATACGATAGTAATCGCTTAAAACATATTTAAAAATTGAGAACTCCTCGGCTTCGCCCCGTAAATAATAGGTGCAAGTAGCACCTATTATTCAACATCTCAATTTTTAA
>NZ_DAMAUC010000014.1:565-111124 GCF_032079385.1 Anaerocolumna sp. | reverse complement strand
ACCCCTCGAAGACGACGAGGTAGATAGGTTAGAGGTGGAAGTGCAGTAATGTACGCAGCTGACTAATACTAATAGGTCGAGGGCTTGACCTAAAAACAAGTTTCATATGATATAAATTTGAAGTTGTTTATGGTATATGGATTAAATAAGATGTGAGTCTATAATAATTGAATGTGCAGTTTTGAATGTATAAGGGTAAAGACTATATAGCTGAAACAAGAGATCAGTTGTATAGTCTTTTTGTTATTTTAAAAGACTTGTAAAATTGAAGAACATGTTAAAGAAAAACTTTCTTACAACCAGATTTTTAAGCGAAATCATTTGAGTTCTATATTATATTAGCGCTTTATATTGCATTAATATTATATATTGCATTAATATTATATATTGCATTAATATTTTATAAACCCCTTTCTACTAGCAACTTTTATCAATCTGCTAATAGAAAGGGGTTTTTAATCCTTATTTATTGCTCCGGTATAAATTGTTCAAATATGAAGAAATCGAAGCATTTCTTGCTCTTATTTAATTCATTCTGAGAATTAATGGTCCACGCAAAGGTTGGAGTGCTGTATAATTTGCGGCATATAACCAGTGATAGCATATAATGATGAATGTGATTATAAGAAATAAAATCCGGTTTTGTAATAAAATTAAATAATAAATTTTGCAATATAAATTGCAGAACAGAACTTCCTTTTTCTTTATCTTTAATTAGATTACTGGCCAATTGTCCCCTCATAACGTCAGGACGGTTTTTACGGTACCATTGCAGTACTAATGGGTTAAAAGATTGAATACAATATTGCCCTTTATAGTTATCCAGTATCGGCGCTGCAATATTACATAAAGTAGTATTAATGGTTTCTACTTTAAATTCGATAATCAATGGAACTTGCCCATTCACCATATCTAATACCTCTTGTAGAGAAGGAATGGTTTCTTGGGATTGGCAAAGCTTTATTTTTTGTAATTCTTCAAAAGTAAGTTCGTTTACATTCTTATTAATACCACATACTCTGGTTAAGGAATAGTCATGAAATACTACCGGAATGTTATCTTTTGTAAGTTGAATATCTATTTCGATACCATATCCATGTTTAATAGCTAGCCTAAAAGCTTCCAGGGAGTTCTCCGGTGATTTGCTATTATCTTGATGAAGACCTCTATGTGCGTAAAGCCAGCCTTGCCAAGGCGTAAAATCATGTCGGTGAATTAACTTAGGTGCAATAGCTATCAGATACAGTATAGATAAGATAATAAGGATAACAAGTAAAATATAAATAAACATAATTCCTCCTGAGTAAATAAAACTAATATTTTAGTCAAATTCTTCTAATGTACTTGCCTTTCTTATAGGCTTTGAATCTCCATGCTTTACAAATAGCATAGTACAAAATGACAGTACGGAGAATACAAATGCGTATGGAAATAGTGTACGGTATGAAATTTTAAGAAAAGCACCGGACATAATCGGTGTTAATGTTTGTGCCAGCATGGAAAATATATAATATAATCCGGTGTATTTTCCTACATCGGAGCCACTGACCATTTCTACAACCATTGGATAAGAATTTACATTAATGGCTGCCCAGCCTATTCCTGTTACGGCAAATACAACATTAATAAGGGGTGAGTAGGTTATGAATAAAGTACCGCATAAATAAGAAACGGTAACTAATATAATACCACCAAGTATGGTTTTCTTTCTGCCAAATTTGCTGGAAAGAAAACCAATGGGTATGTAACTAATTGTAGCAGCGCCAGTAGCTACTATCAATGGATCTGCAAAACCACCGCCTTGTAAATTCCACACTTTCATAGTATATCGTGAGAAAGCTGTAATTACCGCGTTATATGCTGTAAACCATAAGAATATGGAAGCAAGTATAAAGAATAAGCTTTTCTTTACCTCCGGCGGAAGGGTTTTTGAATCTTCATTGATAGAAGAGACAGTTTCTACTTCCTCATTTGCTTCCTCATTGGTATTGGGTTCAGCCATTTCTTTTGCTAATGCATTCTCTCGAATATTAGCAACCAGTATAATAATGGCCACTACCATAACGATAGCAATTGCTAAGAAAGCCAAAGTATAATCAGGATGCTCTACTTTAGGAATTGTTAACTTAACCATAATTAAAGTGTAGATAGCACCCAAAGTACCCATAAGATTTATAACAGCATTTGCTTTACTCCTTAGAGGCTTTGGAGTTACATCCGGCATAAGGGCTACGGCAGGGGAGCGGTAAGATCCCATAGCTATTAGTACTACTCCTAATGATATGAAGAATAGCATAAAATTGTGCGTCTTATTTGCATATGGAATAAACATCATAAATAAGACCGCAAAAAGAGTACCCACAATAATAAATGGAGTCCGTTTGCCTAATTTTGTGTTGATTCTGTCGGAAAATGCACCAAATAGGGGTAATAAAAATAATGCCAGAACATTATCCAGGGCCATAATTACACCGGTTAATATTTCATCCAGGTGAAAAGTGTTGGATAATATCAAAGGAATAATATTATCGTAGAGCTGCCAAAAAGCACAGATTGATAAAAATGCAAAACCAATAAAAAAAGTACGTACATAATTAAGTCTCGTAGCTTTCAAAGGTACTCCTCCTTATTAAATTTTTATGACATAATTATATCACTTCTTTCATGCACAAACAATGGGTAAGGATAATCTTTACATGAATTAAATGATTATGGGGAATGAGAAAAACTTAAAAGGCAGAAGAGATATAGAAGTATAGGATTCGGGAATATGTAATGTACACTACAGCCCTCAGGACAGAAAGATGTCATTCTGTGAGCGGCTTATCTTGTTTAATTATGCTCAAAGAATCTACTTTTTAATAGATTCTTCGTCTTACAGGACCAGAATGACATTATAAGTATTAATTATTAAATTGTTAAGTTAATATTAGCTCGGTGTTAGAGGATTTTTTATATGTTTCATTAATCACAATGTATCCCCTGTTTTTTGTGCTGTTTCCAGTTCTATTTATTCTTGTGGAGCTGGATATTTTTCCGGATCTAAGGCATTATTAACTGCATCAATAATACCTTGACTTGAAACTGTAGCAGATGCAATAACGTCAACATCAGTTGAATTAGCTTCTACGATTTTATCAGGAAGCTGATCAATTGCATTGGTACCAATACCTTCGGTTTCTTTTTCACCAACAGCTTCAACAGAGATGATCTTATCTCCTTCTTTCTTAACAGTAACTGTGATTGGTCCACCAAACCCTTTACCGGTTCCTGTTAATGTTACTGCTTCATTAGAAGTTTCAGATGTTTTACCACCTTCAGTTCCTTTCTCGCCCTTTGAACACGCAACCATACTGGTAACTGCCACTAAACATAGTAGTGATAATAATACTTTTTTCATAAGCCCTCCTAAAGGTTCCTACAGTTTTTGAAAAAACTGTAAATATAATGTTTTAAGCGTCAAGTAATTAACAAACTTGATACTATATTATACCATATTCTGCATATAGGTCAATAATGTATAGTAAAAAAATAACCTTTTACATGATCTGAACAATAGAAATAAAGGGTAAGAACTCAAAGAAGCATAAGAAAATCAAAATATATGGAAATATATAAAGTATATCATCAGCTCAGGACATAAAAAAGTCATTCTGAGAGCAGCTTATATCACTTAATTATGCTCAAAGAATCTGCTTTTTCAAGAGATTCTTTCCCATATAGGCTCAGAATGACATTATTATTAATTATTTAATTGTTAAATCAATATTAGCACGATTTTCGAAGGATTTCTTAATTGCTCCGATAATATTACCATGACTGTCGTTTAGACTCATAGTAGCGCCGGATACTACATCAACTAACATTGCTTTTTCATCATCTGTTAATTTATCGTACTTAGCCTTGTCTTCTGCTTGGTCAGAGTCAGCTTTTAATGGTCTGCCGTTTAAATCAGAAGTGTATTTTGCAAACCATTCTTCAACTTCTGCTGCAGTCTTTCCAATGAAAAGTTTTTGGAAAGCATCCATTTGGGAAGCCCATGTTCCGGTACCCATTCTATATTCTTCTCCACGGTCTCTCTTTGTTACCCAGCTATTAATTTCAGCTAAGAATGTATCATCAGTAGCTGTAATTTGACCATCAACTTTGCCGTCATGATTCTCATCATTATTATAAGCCTGACCTGGGAATCCGGTAAAGTGAGGCATGCTTGCACCATCATAGTTAGGTGTTGCATATTCTAAAGTATCTACATATAAAGCAACGATTTTACCATCTTTATCAAATAGTGTATTTGCTAATACCTGACTTACACTATAAACTTGTGTATCTGTGTCATCTTTTCCAGGACCTACTCTAGGTGCACTTACAACTGCAAATCCTTGGGAAGCAGCAGCAGTGATATCTATACCAACGCGGTTTTCATAAGAATCTTTAATCGCTTCAATGATATTACCATGTCCATCGTTAAGACTCATAGTTGCGCCGGAAACAACATCAACTAGCATTGCTTTTTCATCATCTGTTAATTTTTCATATTTAGTCTGATCTTCTGGTTTATCAGAATCAGCTACTAAAGGTCTTCCATTAAGGTCGGAAGTATATTTTGTAAACCATTGTTCCACTTCTTCAACTGTCATTCCTACGAATACTTTTTCGTATGTATCCATTTCAGAAGCCCATGTTCCGGAATTCATACGATAAGCATCTCCGCGTTCTCTCTTTGTTACCCAGCCGTTTACTTCTGCTAAGAAGTTGTCATCTGTATCTTTTGTCTTACCCTCAACTTTGCCATCATGATTTTCATCATAATTATATCCACCTTGACCTGGGAAACCACTAAAATGAGGCATTCCATCTCCATCATAGTTAGGTGTTGCAACTTCTAGAACATCTACCTGAAGAGAAAGGATTTTACCCTCTTCATCAAATAAAGTATGAGCAAATACCTGGTTGATACTGTAAACTTGAGTATCTGTATCGTCTTTACCAGGGCCTAATCTACCCATATTAGAAACACCAAACCCTTGGAAAACTTTTGCAGCGGTAACTTCTTCTGGTTTTTCCGGTTCTTTGGATTCTTCCTGTGGAGCCGGATATTTTTCAGGATCTAAGGCATTATTAACTGCATCAATAATACCTTGGCTGGTAATAGTAGCAGATGTAACAACGTCAACTTCAGTAGAGTTTGCATCTACAATTTTATTAGGAAGTTGATCAAGTGCATTGGTACCGATTCCTTGTGTTTCTTTTTCGCCAACAGCATCAACAGAGATAATCTTATCTCCTTGTTTCTTAACAGTAACTGTGATTGGTCCTCCAAAACCTTTTCCTGTTCCTGTTAACGTTACAACTTCGTCATTAGAAGTTTCAGGTGTTTTACCCTCTTCAGTGCCCTTCTTGCCTTTGGAACATGCAACCATACTAGTTAGTGCAACTAAGCATAGTAAAGATAATAATACTTTTTTCATAAGCCCTCCTAAGATTTTTACAGCCTCTGGGTAAAGAACTGTAAATATAATGTTAAAACGTCAAGTAATTAACAAACTAGCAAGTACATTATACCATATTTTACATTCAGGTCAATAATCTGTAGTTAAAAAAATAACATTTTAATTAATAACCATTCATTTTTTTACATAATATGTAATGAAGAAATCCCATGGAAGGCTTTAATAAAAACCATAATACTAATTTTGCATTATTAAAAAATATTCTTTTTAACTGTTAAAACGCGGTCATATAAATCTCTGACAATTACCAATCTGCTTCGCTCACCACCTGATACATTTTTACCATTATCATAGAGTATGGCATTTAAACCATCTGAGAGATTATTAACAAATTCCCTTAATCCGCAAGTATCGATGGCTTCATTAACGTCTTTATCGGTATATTTCTTGTATAGCAATAAAGAGAAAAAATGAAAGAGAACAAATAATAAATGCTGTAAAATATTTTGTCCTGCCCTTGTAGGTTTTAACAAAATATTCTACAGCATTTTCTTTAACTGTATTCGAGGAGTGTAATTCAATGATGGAAAGTACAGCATAGTGAAGTGAATAACCATAAAGAATTGATATGTTAATTTCCAAGCTCAATACTAATTTCTGTAAATTTATCAAGAATATCATCTACTTTTAAATTTGTTTTTTCTTCACCGGATTTATCCATAATTACATTTCCCTGATGCATCATAATAAGGCGATTGCCATATTCAACAGCATAACGGAGATTGTGAGTTATCATAATAGTAGTTAACTTTTTGTCTTTTACAATTTTATCAGTTAATTCCATAATAAGCTCAGCTGTTTTTGGATCCAGAGCAGCAGTATGTTCATCCAGAATTAAGAATTCGATGGGTGCCATAGTAGACATGAGAAGAGACATGGCCTGCCTTTGCCCGCCGGATAGGGAGCCTACCGGTATACTTAATTTATCCTCAAGCCCAAGATTTAGAGAATGTAATAATTCACGGTAATAATCAATTCTGCTTTTAGTAGTACCCTTACGTAAATTAAAAGGCTTTCCTTTATTATCTGCCAAAGACATATTTTCTAAAATGGTCATATGGGGGCAGGTGCCCATGGAAGGATTCTGATAAACACGACCAATGTGACGGCCACGTTTGAACTCTGGAATATTACTGATATCTTTGTCGTTTATGATAATTCTACCGCTGTCAATGGGTATGCTGCCGCAAATAATATTAAGCAAAGATGTTTTTCCAGAACCATTACTTCCGACAACAGAAACAAATTCTTTGTCTTTAATAATTAGATTAAACTTGTCAAACAAACACATTTCATTAATCGTTCCGGGATTATAGTATTTATTTATATTACGTAATTCAAGCATTTGATTTCACCTTCCTTTTTCGCTCGTTACTTACTACCAGAATACCTAAGAATAGGATAGCGGTAATAAGCTTTAAATCGGAAGCTTCCATTCCAAAGGAAATAGCAAAGGAAACGCAAAGTTTATATAACAAAGAACCAATAATTACAGCAGTTGTTGTTTTGATAAAAGAAGCTCTTCTAAATAAATTGGTTCCAATGATTACGCTTGCAAGTCCAATGGTCATTGTACCGGTTCCCGTAGAGATTTCAAAGTAGCCGGACTTTTGAGAATACACAGCACCGGCCAGGGCAACAAAACCATTAGCCAAAGCCAGACCAATAATTTTTACTTTTCCTTTATCAATGGCAAGGGAAGTAACCAAGGTTGAATTATCACCAACGGCTCTTAATAAATAGCCGGATTTGGTATTCAAATAAAAGTCCAAAATTAATTTCATAATCAGTACTATAATAAATAAAATAATAACCGTAATATAAGGTTTTAAATTTTCAGGCATGTATTTTTCTAAAAAGCTATTTTCAAAGATGGTTTCTTTTGAAAAGATAGGTACGTTGGATGTACCTGCAATTCTTAAATTAATGGAATACAATGCTGTCATCATAATGATACCGGAAAATAAGTCCCTTACTCTTAGTTTTACGTGAATCAATCCGGAAATGGTTCCTGCCAAGGCACCAGCTAAGAAGGAGATAAACAGGGTTAATACAGGGTTTACACCTGCAATAATCAGCACTACGGCTACTGCACCTCCTAACGGGAAAGTCCCGTCTACCGACAAATCCGGAAAATCTAATATTTTATAGGTAATGTATACACCAAGTGCCATTATTGCATAAGCCAAGCCTTCTTCTAACACACCTAGAATTAAGTTAAATAAAAGTTCTATCATGTTTACCTCATTTCTGCGCTGTTTTTGCCATCTCCAATTTGTATCGTAGCTCAAACATAAACTTGCTGCAGTTATCCTGTTTACCTTATTATTCCGCTATGGTGCTAAACATTTCGGCGGCAGAACTTATTAAGTCCTGTGGTAAAGTGATTCCAAGATTCTCTGCAACAGAAGTATTACCATAAAAAGATGCTTCTTTAAATACTTCAAAATTCATATCACTTGCTTTGCTTTCACCTTTTAAAATTTTAGCTGCCATTTTGCCGGTTTTAACTCCCAGCTCATAATAGTTAAGTCCCATAGCAGCCAGACAGCCGATTTTTACTTGTTCTATTTCACTTCCGAACACCGGAATACCTTTTTTACCGGCTTTATTTAATATGGTTGGAAGAGAACTTACAACAGTGTTATCCGTTAAATTAGTGAGGCAATCAACTTTGCCCAATAAATTATCGGTTGCAAGTGGAATATCAGCAGGGGCGGATATTCCGCTTTCTATGATTTCAAAACCATAGTCCGCAGCTTTTTCTTTATATTCCTTAATTGCCGATATGGAGTTAACTTCACTGGTACTGTATAAAATACCGATTTTTTTCGCTTCTGGTAAAATGGAACGAATCATTTCAAGTTGTTGTTCAACGGGAAGTTTATCACTGGTTCCGGTAATTTCCCCGACAGGTGTACCGTCTTCCTTTGCTAACTCAGCTAAAATGGGGTCTGTTACTGCCGTAAATATAACTGGAGTATTTGCCTTCTTGGCAGCTCCATAAGCGCTTTGTGCCATAGGTGTAGCAATGGCTGCAATCAGGTCTGCCTTTTTAGCTATAAAGTTGGTGGAGATTTGGTTAGCAGTACCACCATTTGCCTGTGCATTTTCATATAGCACGGTTAAATTTTCTTTTTCTACAAAACCTTCTTCTGCTAATCCGGCCAAGAAACCTTCACGGCAGTTATCCAGGGAGCCATGTTCCGCAAACTGGGCGATTCCAATTGTTACTTTTCCATCTTCTTTTTTGCTGCATCCTGCAAACAAACTAAGTGCTAATACTAATACAATTACTAAAGAAATACTTTTTTTCATACTATCATTTCCTTTCATTATTAAGTTTTTCTCTCATCTTTCGGATTAATACTTAATAAGTGAATATGTTTGATTTCGCTTAATTTGTATTAGTCAATTCAGTGATTTTTATTCATAAAAAAAGCCCCAAGTATAAAATATACTTGAGACGAATAAAATCCGCGGTACCACTCAATTTGACATAAGTCCACTTTATCATATACAAACATATATGCCATATAATAACGGTTATGGTTTCCGTCAACGCCTACTATTAGTTCGGGTTGCCCTCAAAAGTCCATTCAGCTAAAAACTCCATATCGCATTCCACCAACTGCGACTCTCTGTAATGTTGTATTAAAGCTTACTCTTCTTTCTCAAAGGTTTCACTTATTAATTAAAGTTATTGTAATACGGAGATTCAAATTTGTCAATGATATATTTTTAAATAATTCGAAGGAAAAACTTGCACTATTTTATACCTATATGAATAAACTGAATTAAGAATAAGGATTATTTAATCCAGGTAAATTCAGGAGACCAAATGGATAACGTTAATAGAATAAATAGTCAAACAAATGTTGGTTTACCTTACGATGATATTAGCTGGTTTGATATAGAGGGGCAGCCATTCGGGGCGGCTTCTCAATATAATGTTATTGTGCTTCAAGATGCCAATAACATTGTAGACATTACAGGTAATATGGCAGTAGGAAGAAACTTTTCCAGCCCAAGAGGATTGACCGTCGGTTTTGGAAAAGACGGAAGACTTACCCAGGGTGAATATACACCGGATGGGGTAAGATTTTTAGTTGGTGGAAATACAGCAATAAGAGGCCCTTTAGTAGTAGGCGGCCATGTTATGGGAGGCGGAAACTTTAATGTCGCCAAAGGAAGTACTTATTTAATAGGAAAAGATGGTACACCTAATCAGCTTGAAGAATTAAAGTTTTTATATGAAGCAGCAGGGGGAAGCCCTTATTGGGCACCGACAGATAAGGGAAATCATTATTTAATTTCCAGTTATGATGTTCCTCGTTTTATTCCTTCAAGAAGAGTGAATGCAAATGTGCAGGCATTCTTCCAAGATGCAAGAGAAAGTCTTATGAACAGTAAGAATTGTATAGCCAACCTGCCTGTAAATGGTACCGTTGTAGATAACTTCCATGAATGGGTCCTTCGTGGAACAGATCCACAACAAAACGTATTTCTCATTGACGCAAGGCCAAATGGAGTGTTAAACAAGGGAATACGAGCTGAAGTGCCGGAAGGCAGTACAGTAATTGTAAAAATAAGAACCGGTAATCAAGCTCACCTTCAATATGGATTAGTTGGAGAAGAAAGACGGGCTGATCGTACTTTGTATGTATTTGAAGATGCAACAGATATTCATATGGAAGTACCAGCGGCAATATGGGGAAGCATATTAGCACCACAAGCTACATTTCATGCACATCCTACAGGTGGTAATGTAAATGGTAATGCAGCATTTAACTCTTTTGCAGTAAGCGCAGGAAGCGGATTTGAATTCCATGCCCTGCCATTTAGAGGAAGAGTTATATGTAGAGAATTAGCACCAGCACCAGCGCCCGCCCCCGCACCTGCACCAGCTCCCGCACCGGCCCCTGCACCTGCACCAGCCTGTCCGGAATGTCCTACACCAGCACCATGTCCACAACCGCAGCCATGTCCACAACCACAGTCATGTCCGGAACCACCGCCATGCCCGGCACCCCGTCCATGTCCGGAACCACCACCATGTCCAGAGTGCCCAGCACCCCGTCCATGTCCGGAACCACCGCCATGTCCAACATGTCCGGCACCACGCCCATGTCCAGAACCACCGCCATGTCCAGCATGTCCGGAGCCACGTCCATGTCCGGAACCACTGCCATGTCCTGAGTGTCCGGTACCTCGCCCGTGTCCACCATGTCCAGCATGCCCGGAACCGCGCCCATGCCCACCATGTCCGGAATGCCCGGTATGCCCTGAACCAACGAGAGAAATAGAGTTTATTCCATTCCCTGTTCCAAGAGTATGTCCGGAATGTCCGGAACCGCAGCCGTGTCCGCCATGCCCACCATGCCCGGCACCACGCCCATGTCCACCATGCCCGACATGTCCGCCATGCCCGCCATGTGAGGAATGCCTGATTGAACCGGGAATTATATATGGATGTATCTGGGGATGCAATTGCTGTAAATGCCATGAATGGGAAATTAAATTATTTGAATTATATGATAACACGAAAACGCTGCTCTACTGTGATACTATAGCATATTGCGGATGCTTTGAATTCGAGGTTCCATATGATGGAAGCTATATATTAGAGATATGTCCGGCAGCTCATTATAAAAAATCAGATAAATGTAAGCCAATCGTTACTTTGAAAAACGTTGGTGTTCGTAACTTTATGTTGGAATAGATAATAGATATAGGCTTTTAGAACAAAAGATTAATATAGGCACTGTAGATTTTTATGAGGGTTAGGTATATTTTATAAAAAAGAGACTGTTTCATTTTAGAGACAGTCTCTTTGTGCGATATTTTTTTAAGTTAATAACTCTGCTATGGTCATAAGCAATGGAATAGAGCCTAAGGAAAATATAGTTGTTATGGCGAATAATTCCGATGCATATAAAGCATTTTTATCAAATCTAAGGGCAAATAAAGTACCTGTTGCAGCAGCAGGACAAGCAGCTGCAAGTATGGCGGTAATTAGTAAAGGCTTATCAATAGAAAATCTACTATAGAGCAGCAGCAACAATAGAGGTATTATTAATAATTTAATCAAAGTTGTATAATACACTCTAAACTTAGTAAAGGCTTTTGTAATCTGAGTCTGCCCAATCGTCACACCTGCTACAAGCATAGCTAAAGGTGTATTAAGACCGGCAACATATGTAAAAGCTTCTAATATAGCAGCAGGAAATTGAATTTGAATCATAAATAATACGAAACCTAAGATCGTAGCAAAAATAGTAGGTGACATTAACATCTTAATGGTTGTTTTTTTATCTTGTTTTCCGGCAATCATAACAATTCCATGGGTCCAGATAAGAATATTAAAAATAGTCATATAAGCTGTTAGATAAAAGACTCCTTCACTTCCATAAATACCATTTACCAAGGGAATGCCCATAAATCCACAGTTAGAATATATTGCAGAAAAACGTTCAATTGCCACATCTGAATTCATTGGATTTTCATTTTCTCTATCTGAATTTCTCCCCTTAAAGAATAAAGGCCTTTTTCTTAATAATACATAAGAAACTAAGATAGCTACGGCATGGGTAATAGCTGCTAAAAGTAAAGAAATAAGTAATCCATGGAGTAATTCTTTGGTAAACTCTCTTTGATATGAAATAAAAATAACAAGGGGATTTACTAACATTAATAAAAGATTTGACAACTGTTTGTTGGTTTCTGAGTCAATCAGCTTAATTTTATAACAGATAAAGCCAATTAAGACGATGATAAACATGATTACAATTTGATTTAATGAAATACTACTAACAGACATGATTTAATTACTCCTGACACTTTAATTACTCTTTATTAACAGTTAAAGGCTCTAATATTTACCAAATCTAATATCTGATACTATCAAATATTGTTTTGAAAGTCAAATTCGTTAAAAGCGAATTTGAAATTATGAGAATCAGATTAACTTATATAGAACTTTCTTATAAATTCAAAATAAAAAACCCTTGAAAATCAAGGGTTTTAACTGGGCTACAAGGATTCGAACCTTGAAATGCTGGAGTCAGAGTCCAGTGCCTTACCGTTTGGCGATAGCCCATTATTTGATTCGATTGGCGGCTACTTCATAGCCACGAATGATATTATAACAAATGCTGTTCCACTTTTCAAGCATTATTTTTAAAATTATTAATATTATTGACCATACTATTTTAACCCATTTTAAAGGTATTTATGAAGATATAAAAAAATATAATTATTTTCATTGTTATACTTGACTATTATTATCCAGTATGTTAAAGTGACGTTGTAGATATTGCATAAAGAAAATTATGGAACGGAGGATAAAGTTCTGATAATTACACGAGAAACCGATTATGCTCTTCGAATCTTTCGTGCACTTTTGAATGGGGAACTGGTTACAACAGGGGATTTGTGTGAAAAAGAATCCATTCCGAAACAATTTGCTTATAAAATATTAAAGAAGTTGGAGCGGGCCGGACTTGTCCAGATTACCCGGGGGGTAGATGGAGGCAGTCGGCTAATTGCGGATCTTAAAAACGTAAGCTTGTACGACTTAATAGAAATTGTGGAATCTAAAAAGCTTATCAGTTCCTGTCTGAATCCTGAATATCAGTGTTCCTTACACCAGAACCGTACTTTTAAATGTACGATTCATAAACATCTGATCCAGATTCAAGATGTAGTTGATTTAGAATTACAAAAACACAGTTTACATCAAATCTTATCAAAAGACGAAGGATAACGTAATGCGTACCACTTTATTTGTATATAATTTTATACACATAAAGTGGGTATAGAGCTACGGAAACATATCTACAACAAATCTGTTAAAATACTAACAATATTGTAATATGCACCACTTTATATGTGCTAATTTTTTTTGCGCGTAAAGTGGATGAAAATTGTCAAGTATTAAACTAATCTATCTATAAAGAGTAATCTATTATATTAAGGCTAATCAATATTACCAAGCTAATCAATATTACTGAGGCTAATCAATATTACTAAAGCTAATCATTTTACTAAGACTAACTATTTTATTAAGGCTAATCAATATTACTAAAGCTAATCATTTTACTAAGACTAATCTATTTTTATTAAGGCTAATCAGTTTTACTAAGGCTAATCTATTTTTATTAAGACTAATCTATTTATTCATAAGTAATCCCATTAAAATGTATTCTATTATGAATACAACAAAGATATTATTAAGCATTTAAATAGTTTTAAAATCAGGCTGATTATTCCGAGGCAGCCTGAAAGTGCGGAAGTTTTGGAAGAGGAATAATTTTTTACATATAAAGTGGATGAATTTTATCAAGTATTAAAAAACTATTCTCTTTTATATCAATAACATCCTGCCAATTAATATATTCTGTTTATAAATTCCATACGAGGAGTTTGTAAACATAAAATATAAAATTTAAAAGTAAAACAAGGAGGAAGTAGTATGTTATTTAAAACCACGGCAGATCATGAAGATTTGCGAGCAAAAATCCGGGAGTTTGCAGAAGCGGAAGTGAAACCTTTAGCTTTTTTGCTGGACAAAGAAAGTGAATTTCCCACAGATGCTATCCAGAAGCTGGGTGAAATGGGATACATGGGTATCCCCTATTCGAAGGAATATGGCGGCATGGGCTTAGATATCATCAGCTATGCCATTGCTGTTGAGGAACTTTCCCGTGTAGACGGCGGCACTGGTGTTATCCTTTCTGCCCATACTTCCCTTGGCAGTTGGCCAATATTTGCTTACGGTACAGAAGAACAAAAGCAGAAATATCTTGTACCACTAGCCAAAGGAGAGAAGATAGGTGCATTCGGACTTACAGAACCCAATGCTGGAAGCGATGCCGGCGGAACAGAAACAACTGCGGAACTGGAAGGTGATTACTATATCTTAAATGGTGGAAAGATCTTTATTACTAATGCCGACAAAGCAGATACCTATGTAGTTTTTGCCATGACGGATCCGGATTATGGAATACATGGTATCAGCGCTTTCATCGTTGAAAAAGGTTGGGAGGGATTCACTTTTGGTGACCATTACGACAAACTTGGAATTCGTTCTTCCTCCACTGCAGAATTAATCTTTAATAATGTAAAAGTTCCAAAAGAAAATCTGCTGGGCAAAGAGGGAGAAGGATTTAAGATTGCTATGAGCACCCTTGACGGTGGACGTATTGGAATTGCAGCACAAGCTTTAGGTATTGCACAAGGAGCTTATGAGAATGCCCTGGAGTATTCGAAAGAACGTGTACAGTTTGGTAAACCTATTTGCCAGCAGCAGATTATTGCTTTTAAATTAGCAGATATGGCTACGAAGCTTCGTGCTGCAAGGCTATTAATCTACAGTGCCGCCGAACTGAAAGAATACCATGAACCATATAGTATGGAGGCTGCTATGGCAAAACAATATGCCTCCGATGTATGCTTAGAAATTGTAAATGATGCCCTTCAAATATTTGGCGGCAATGGTTATCTGAAAGGTATGGAAGTGGAAAGAGCTTACCGTGATGCTAAAATCTGTACCATTTATGAAGGTACTAACGAGATTCAGAGAGTAGTTATTGCCTCCCATATTATTGGTAAAATGCCGAAAAATCAGACTCTTAGGGGAGCAAAACCAGGTCCGGCAACCGGTGTCCGAAAAAAGATGATTATCAAAGACGGTACTCCTGCAGAACGTGTAGCCGCATTAGTAGAATCCCTCGTTAAAGATGGATATGACTTTACAGTAGGTATTGATATGGATACCCCTATTGTCAAAGCAGAAAGAGTGGTTAGTGCAGGTAAAGGAATTGGTGAAAAAGAGAACATGGACTTGATAAAGGCTCTTGCTGTTCAGGCTGGTGCAGCCCTTGGATCTTCTCGCCCGGTAGCAGAAACCCTGCATTATCTACCTCTAAATCGATATGTGGGTATGTCCGGGCAGAAATTTAATGGCAATCTTTATATTGCATGTGGTATCTCCGGTGCAGGCCAGCATTTGAAAGGAATTAAGGATGCGTCTACTATAGTTGCAATTAACAATAATCCCAATGCACCTATCTTTAAGAATTGTGATTACGGTATTGTTGGAGACTTAATGGAAATTGTTCCATTGCTGACTCAGGCCCTGGATAATGGAGAACCAAAGAAACCTGCTCCACCTATGAAGAAGATGAAACGTGCAGTTCCAAAGAAAGTGGCACCTTCTTGGAAACATTATGTCTGCAATGGATGTGGATACGAGTATGACCCTGGTATAGGTGATGTTGAAAATGAAATATATCCGGGAACCTTATTCGATAAACTTCCGGAAGAATGGATCTGTCCGGAATGTGGTGAAGAAAAAGACCAATTTATAGAGGTATAAATAAGAAAGAAAAACATTGTTAAGGAGGATTGAACATGTATTGTGTAAGAAATGTAACGGAAGATCTCTATTGGGTGGGAGCAAATGATCACCGCCTTGCCTTATTTGAAAATATTCATCCTATCCCCAGAGGAGTTTCCTATAATTCATATTTACTATTAGACAAAAAAACAGTGCTGTTTGATACAGTAGACTGGTCTGTTTGCAGACAATTTTTAGAAAACATTGAAAAGCTTTTAGATGGGAGACAATTGGATTATCTTGTTATTAACCACATGGAACCAGATCACGGAGCGTCGATAGAAGAAATTCTCTTACGCTATCCTAAGGCTAAAGTCGTTAGTACAGAAAAAGCTTTTATGCTTATGCACCAGTTCGGTTTCCAGGTTGACGGACGTATGCTTGAGGTGAAAGAAGGAGACACCATGTCCTTTGGGAAGCATGAGGTAGTCTTCGTATCCGCACCTATGGTTCACTGGCCGGAGGCTATGGTAACTTTTGATACTACAAACGGTGTTTTATTCTCCGCAGACGCCTTTGGCTCTTTCGGCGCTTTAGATGGCAAGCTTTTTAATGACGAGGTAAACTTTGATCGTGACTGGATTGACGATGCAAGACGTTACTTTACAAATATTGTTGGAAAATACGGGACTCATGTTCAGGCTCTTCTTAAAAAGGCAGGTACAATTGATATTAAAATCATTTGTCCGTTGCACGGACCTGTTTGGCGCTCTGATTTAGGATATTTCTTAGATAAATATGACAAATGGAGCAGATATGAGCCGGAAGAAAAGGGCGTCATGATTGTATATGCTTCCATGTATGGCAATACAGAAAGTGCTGCCGGTGCGCTAGCCTCCAGTCTTGTGGAAAAAGGCATAACAAACGTTGTAATGTATGATGTATCCAATACTCATGTGTCTACCCTGATTTCGGAAACTTTCCGTCTCAGCCACGTAGTACTTGCTTCCGTTACATACAATCTTGGGATGTATCCACTGATTCATAATTATCTTATGGACATGAAGGCATTGAATCTTCAAAAACGTACCTTTGCCATACTGGAGAATGGTTCCTGGGCCTGCAAATCAGGAACTTTAATTCATGACTTTTTAGACAATGAAATGAAAGAAATTAATATCCTGGATGAAAAGATTACATTAAACTCATCTATGAACGAGGATAATCTTCCGGAAATGGATGCCCTTGTTGACAGCATTATTACTTCCATAAATAAATTATAAATAGACTACCCATAACAACACAAACATACACCCGGGGCTGTTACAAATGATTAGTTTTAATCAGGTGAAACAGCTCCTTTTAATAAACGTATATCAAAGTTCTATGATTAAAAGCCACGAAACAGTGGGAAATGGAGGAGAATATGACTAAAAAAGTAGTATTGGCAGGAGCATGCCGTACAGCTGTTGGTAAAATGGGAGGTGCTCTATCAGATATACCGGCAGCAGATTTGGGAGCTGTTGTTATAAAAGAAGCGCTTAAAAGATCAGGAGTAGACCCGGAGCAAGTGGACGAAATTCTTATGGGCTGCGTACTTCAGGCAGCACAAGGGCAGAATATAGCACGACAGGCAGCACTTAAGGCCGGGATACCCATAGAAAAACCAGCTTTAACAGTAAATAATGTATGCGGCTCCGGTTTAAAATGTGTAAACATGGCAGCAGCAATGATTATGGCAGGAGAAGCAGATATCGTAGTAGCAGGGGGAATGGAGAATATGTCCATGGCTCCTTATGCTCTGACAAAAGCCCGTTACGGCTACCGTATGAATAATGCAGCCATGATAGACACCATGGTTAATGATGGATTGTGGGATGTAATGCATGATTATCATATGGGTATTACGGCAGAAAATGTTGCTGAAAAATATAATATAAGCCGTGAAGCACAGGATGAATTTGCAGCCTGGTCCCAGCAAAAGTGTGAAAAGGCAATGATTCAAGGTGTATTTAAAGATGAAATTGTGCCGGTAGAAATAAAGACTAAAAAAGAAACCATTATCTTTGATACAGACGAAGGCCCCAGAAATGGAGTTACGGCAGAAAGCCTTGGAAAACTGAAACCGGCATTTAAAGCAGGGGGAACCGTTACAGCCGGTAATGCTTCAGGAATTAATGACGGCGCAGCAGCAATAGTAGTTATGAGCCAGGAAAAAGCAAAAGAACTTGGAATCAAACCAATGGCAACATGGGTAGTTGGTACATCAGCGGGAGTGGATCCCTCAATTATGGGTATAGGCCCTATCGAATCCACAAGAAAAGCTTTGAATAAATCCAATTTAAAAATGGAGCAAATAGACCTGGTAGAGGCAAATGAAGCCTTTGCTGCACAAGCTTTAGCAGTAGATAAAGAACTTCATTTTGATCATAATAAACTGAATGTAAATGGTGGAGCAATTGCTCTTGGTCATCCGGTGGGAGCTTCCGGATGCAGGATTTTAGTTACCTTACTCTATGAAATGCAAAGAAGAAAAGATGCCAGACTGGGTCTTGCTACTTTATGCGTTGGTGGAGGAATGGGCGTTTCTGCAATCGTAAAGAAAGAAGAATAGAGAATTAAAAAAGTAAGTGAAAGGAAGTGCTTTATGGAATTTGTTACATATGGGGAGCAAAATAATATATCTATTATCACTATCAATCGTACCAAAGCATTAAATGCGCTAAATACAGCTGTTTTAAAAGAATTGGATAAAGTACTTGACGAAATAGATCAGGATAGGATCAGAGCCGTTATTATTACCGGTTCAGGTGATAAAGCTTTTGTAGCAGGGGCTGACATTAGTGAAATGCATAAACTTACAAAAGCAGAAGGTGAAACTTTTGGTAGAACCGGTAATGAGGTATTCAGAAAAATAGAGACTTTTCCAAGCCCTGTAATAGCGGCTGTAAACGGATATGCCCTTGGGGGCGGATGTGAACTTGCAATGAGCTGTGACATTAGAATATGCTCAGAAAATGCTGTATTTGGGCAGCCGGAAACAGGACTTGGAATTATTCCCGGATTTGGAGGAACCCAAAGATTGGCACGCTTGATAAGTGTGGGAAAAGCCAAGGAAATGATTTATACAGCAGGCAATATAAAATCAGCGGAGGCCTATAGAATAGGTTTAATAAATGGAGTATATCCTCAAGAGGAACTTATGGAACAGGCTTTAAAAATGGCTTCTAAAATTGCTAAAAATGCCCCCATCGCTGTCCGAGCAGCAAAAAAAGCAATAAATAATGGGTTGCAGACGGATATGGACGGCGGAATCAAAATAGAAGAAGCATTATTTGGAAGTTGTTTCGAAACGGAAGATCAAAAAGAAGGTATGGCTGCTTTTTTGGAAAAAAGAAAGGCAACGGCTTTTATAAACAAATAATTTTAAAAGAAGCTATAGAGCCGGAGTTGATCCGGGTTAATATAATATTTTTTCAACCAATATTTGTACAATGAAAAATTGTTATCTTATTAAAAAGGCGCTAATACGCCGGAATAGAGGTTTATTATGAAAATAGGTGTTATCGGTGCAGGAACGATGGGTTCCGGTATTGCACAGGCATTTGCAGGCACAGAAGGCTATTCCGTTGTTTTATGTGATATCAATAATGAATTTGCTGAGAATGGAAAACAAAAAATTGCAAAATCATTACAGGGACGGGTTCTAAAAGGAAAAATGGAGCAAAGTGCAGCGGATGCAGTTTTAAATAAAATTACTACAGGTACAAAAGACTTGTGCACAGATTGTGATTTAATTATAGAAGTGGCATTAGAAGATATAAATGTGAAAAAACAAACCTTTAAAGAGTTACAGGAAATATGCAGGCCTGACACTATATTTGCAACCAATACCTCCTCCCTTTCAATCACTGAAATTGGAAAGGGACTGGACAGACCGGTTGTAGGCATGCACTTCTTCAATCCGGCTCCTGTTATGAAGCTTGTTGAAGTAATTGCCGGTTTAAATACTCCGGATGAACTGGCAGAGAAAATTAAGACCATCGCAGAAGACCTTGGTAAAACACCGGTTCAAATAAAAGAGGGTCCGGGATTTGTTGTAAACCGAATATTAATTCCAATGATTAATGAGGCAGTTGGAATTTATGCAGAAGGTCTGGCTTCTGCAGAAGATATTGATACGGCTATGAAACTGGGTGCTAATCATCCCATGGGACCTTTAGCTTTAGGAGATCTAATTGGACTGGATATTGTACTTTCCATTATGGAAGTTCTTCAAAGAGAAACAGGAGATCCCAAATACCGTCCAAATCCATTATTAAAGAAAATGGTCCGGGGAGGTAAGTTAGGGGTAAAAACCGGAGAAGGATTTTATAATTACGGCAAATAAGTACCGGGCAGATTAATAAGTTAGCTGTGTTTAAAAAGAAAATGAGTGAATACAGACTAACTTATTAACATGCATAAAAATATAGTTTGGAGGAATGGATATGGATTTTACCTTAAGTAAAGAGCATGAGATGGCTAGAAATCTATTCAGAGAATTTGCCCAGAAGGAAGTAAAACCTCTTGCCAGAGAAATAGATGAAACCGAAGCTTTTCCAAAAGAAACAGTGGAGAAAATGAAAAAATTCGGGTTTCTAGGAATTCCAATTTCCAAAGAAGACGGTGGACAGGGGTGCGATACATTAACTTATGTATTATGCGTTGAAGAATTAGCAAAAGTCTGTGGCACTACAAGTGTAATTGTTTCCGCTCATACCTCACTATGTTCTGATCCACTTAGAAAATTTGGTACGAAAGAACAGAAGGAAAAATTTTTAAAACCACTTGCTAGAGGTGAAAAATTAGGAGCATTTGGATTAACAGAACCCAATGCCGGAACCGATGCGGCAGGACAGCAGACAAAGGCAGTTTTAGCTGGAGATGAATATATTCTGAATGGTTCTAAAATATTTATTACCAACGGTAAAGAAGCGGATACCTATATTATCTTTGCAATGACAGATAAATCTAAGGGAACCAGGGGGATATCCGCCTTTATCGTTGAAAAGGGTACGCCTGGATTTGCTTTTGGTACAAAGGAGAAGAAAATGGGAATTCGTGGCTCAGCCACCTATGAATTAACTTTCACAGATTGTAGAATTCCAAAAGACAACTTGCTTGGAGAAGAGGGTAAAGGATTTGTTATTGCCATGCAGACGCTGGATGGAGGAAGAATTGGTATTGCTGCACAAGCCCTTGGACTTGCAGCTGGAGCTTTGGAAACTACCATAGCTTATGTTAAGGAAAGAAAACAATTCGGTAAACCAATTTCTAAATTTCAGAATACCCAGTTCCAAATTGCAGATATGGCCACCAAAGTAGAAGCAGCCAGAATGCTGGTTTATAAAGCGGCTATGGCCAAAGATACACAGAAGACATTTTCATTAGAAGCAGCCATGGCTAAATTATATGCATCAGAAGTAGCAAGTGAGGTTACAAGTAAGGCGGTTCAGCTTCATGGGGGATATGGATATACAAGAGAATATGATGTGGAACGAATGATGCGTGATGCTAAGATTACGGAAATTTACGAAGGTACCTCGGAAGTACAGCGCATGGTTATATCCGGAAACTTATTATAAATATATTCATAAAAGGGAGTGAGTCAAGTGAAGATCATAGTTTGTATTAAGCAAGTTCCGGACACCAATGAAGTAAGATTAGATCCGGCCACTGGTACTTTGATTCGAGAAGGAGTACCAAGTATCATGAATCCAGATGATAAAGCTGGATTAGAAGCAGCATTAGGAATAAAAGATGAACAGGGAGCAGAAGTTTCCGTTATATCCATGGGGCCTCCACAAGCAGATGCTGTATTAAGGGAAGCACTGGCTATGGGTGCTGATAATGCTTATTTAGTAACAGATAGAGCATTTGGAGGAGCTGATACCTGGGCAACTTCTTCCACGCTTGCAGCAGCGATTAAAAACTTAGAATATGACTTAATTATTACAGGACGCCAGGCAATTGATGGGGATACTGCACAAGTTGGGCCTCAGATTGCAGAGCACCTTGGCATTGCTAATGTTAGCTATGCAGAAGAAATCAAAGTAGAAGGTAACAATGTTATTGTAAAGCGCCAATACGAAGATACCTATCATATTGTAAAAGCTAAAATGCCCTGCCTAATCACAGCACTTTCAGAATTGAATAAGCCCCGTTATATGACACCGGGGGGAATCTTTGATGCATATCGGGAGAAAGAGGTCATCATATGGGGACGGGGAGATATAACCATTGATGACAGTAATCTTGGCTTAAAAGGTTCACCTACAAAGGTTGCACGGTCTTTCCCTAAGAATGTAAAGGGAAGCGGACAGAAAGTTACTTTGAATCCGGAGGAATCTGCGGAATATATTATTGAAAAGCTTAAAGAAAAATTTATATTGTAACTTTATCAGGAAAATGGGAATATTCCCTTTGCTTATATCAATAGAAAGTGGTGAGTAGAATGGACTTTGAAAATTATAAAGGGATATTTATCTTCGTACAACAAATCGATAATAAAATATCCGGAGTTTCTTTTGAACTCCTTGGAAGAGGAAAAGAACTTGCAGAAGACTTGGGTACAGAAGTCACAGCAGTATTATTAGGATTCGGAGTAGGCGATTTAGTAGATGAATTAGCAGGGTATGGTGCAGACAAGGTAATACTTATAGATGATCCTGCTTTAGAAATTTATACAACGGAGCCTTATGCCCATGCAATGTATAGCGTAATTGAAAAATATAAACCCGAAATTGTACTTTATGGTGCAACCGCAATTGGCCGTGATCTTGCACCTCGCGTATCTGCAAGGGTACATACGGGCTTAACTGCAGACTGTATGAAACTGGAAATAGATGCAGGCAATAAAAACTTAAGAATGACAAGACCAGCATTTGGCGGAAACATAATGGCTACCATCCTATGTCCTGATTTTCGTCCCCAGATGGCTACCGTTCGTCCAGGGGTAATGCAGAAAGCTACACCAAACTTTTATGCAGAAGTTGCTATTGAAAAATATAATCCGGGATTTATACCAAACCACCGATATGTGGAAATACTGGATGTAATCAAAAGGCAAAGTAACAAAATAGATATACAGGATGCTAAAATTCTGGTTTCAGGGGGACGGGGAATGGGAGGTCCTGAGAATTTTAAACTCTTAAATGATTTAGCTGAGGTTCTAGGGGGAGAAGTCAGCGCTTCCAGAGCATGTGTTGATGCTAACTGGGTAGAAAAAGATATACAGGTTGGTCAGACAGGAAAGACAGTAAGGCCCAATTTGTATATTGCATGTGGTATATCCGGAGCAATTCAGCATCTGGCAGGAATGGAGGAATCCGACCTAATCATTGCAATAAATAAAGATGAATCAGCACCTATATTTGATGTTGCTGATTTTGGAATAGTGGGGGATGCAATAAAAATTCTCCCAGTACTTACTGAAAAATTGAAACTTGAAATGTCCGGAAAATAAACAAAGTATCACAAACTTATGGAAAGAGCAGAACTATAAATTGGGAGGATCAAAATGAGATTTAATGAAGAATATGAACAGAAATTAGTTTCAGCTGGGGAAGCGGTAAAAGTAATTAAATCCGGTGACTGGGTCGATTATGGGTGGGCAACAGGTACTCCGGTGGCATTAGATAAGGCTTTGGCAGCCCGCAGTGAAGAACTGTCAGATGTAAAGTTAAGAGGCGGAGTATTATTATGGGCACCGGAAGTATTTAAGGTGGAAAATGTAGCCGAACATTTTACATGGAATTCCTGGCATACATCCGGGATCGAGCGGAAAGCAATCAGTCAGGGATTTGGATATTACAATCCTATGAGGTATTCCGAACTGCCAAGATATTATAGGGAATCTGCCCATCCTGATGATGTAGCCATGTTCCAGGCAGCCCCTATGGATAAGCACGGGTACTTTAACTTTGGACCAAATGCGTCACATATGATGGCAGTCTGTGAGACTTCAAAAAAGATAATTGTAGAAGTAAACGAGAACATGCCCAAGTGCCTTGGAGGATTCGAAAATGGTATTCATATTTCAAAAGTAGATATGATTGTAGAAGGGGACAATCCTCCAATTGCTGAAATGGCACCTTCTGTTCCTGATGCAATAGATGAAGAAGTAGCAAAGTTAATTTTGGAGGAAATTCCAAATGGAGCATGTCTTCAGTTAGGCATTGGCAGTATGCCTGATGCGGTTGGGACACTTATTGCTGCTTCCGACTTAAAAGATCTGGGAGTACATACGGAGATGTATGTTGATTCCTTTGTTGATATCTCGAAGGCCGGTAAAATCAATGGCTCTAAAAAAGCCATTGATACCTATCGCCAAACCTATTCATTTGGTACCGGAACTAAAAAATTATATGACTACATTGACAATAACCCAGAACTTATGAGTGCACCAGTGGACTATGTAAATGATATTAGAACAATTTCTGCTATTGATAACTTTATCTCAATTAATAATGCCGTAGATGTGGATTTATTTGGTCAGGTAAATTCAGAATCCTCTGGAATTAAACATATAAGCGGTGCAGGAGGACAACTGGATTTTGTATTAGGAGCCTATTTATCTAAAGGCGGCAAGAGTTTTATCTGTTGTTCCTCTACCTATAAAACAAAAACAGGAGAAGTAAAATCACGTATTCTGCCTATATTAAATACCGGTTCTATTGTGACCGATACCAGACCGGCCATACACTATTTTGTTACGGAGTATGGCAAGGTGAATCTAAAAGGATTGTCTACATGGCAAAAATGCGAAGCAATTATTTCTGTTGCACATCCTGACTTTAGGGAGCAATTAATTGCGGAAGCAGAGAAGATGAAAATATGGAAAAAAAGCAATAAGGTCTAGGTGAATTTAGGCTTTAGACAAAAAGCTTGGGACTCATTGGAAGATGGGCATTTCCAAGCTTTTATTTATGTTAAAAAATGAGTACTGTTTTCTTCCCATTTAATTACTGATAATGGATATATTATCAGAGAAATACTGCATGCTTACCAAAAAAGAAATTAAATTAGTATTTTACATTAATTTATGGTATATTTTACTATGAAGTTAAATAATTATGTAGAAACAGTTTACAATTAAATAAGTGTTCTATAGGTGAGAAGGTATGTTATAAGAACATCTGCCTCTTAAAATGGAATAAGTTTAGAAACTTAGCAGCTCACTCTACTGTAAAAAGCTACGAAATGTGAATAAGCCACTGGTTAAGTCTGGGAAGGCCACAAAGTAGGTTTGAAGCTTTAAGCCAGGAGACATGCCTATAGATTATACAATCCGACGGTGTGGAAGGAAAGTACTTTAATTCTTATAATTGATGTAGAAAATTATAAGGTTTTAAAAGAATGTCCAAATACTGCCTTCTTGGCAGTATTTTTTTTGCAATACAAATCGCTTTTTTATGGGGTTAATTTCAAAATAGTTATCCTATGCGATTTGATTTTGTATATCCCGCCCGGAAGGTACTCTATCTTACGGGCGTTTTTATTTTGAGAGGGGATTTTATGTCTAATCATGTAAAAACACTGAATAAACGTTCATTCTCTTGAGTGGAGACTAGTCAATTATAAAGTACGGAAAGTGTAAAATTGCTTATGATAAAAATTGTGTATTTAAATTAGAAAGGGAGGATAGCATTGATTAAAAAAGTAATAACCAGGTTAATTTGTTTCCTACTTATGATTAGTTTTCTTTTGTATCCTGTTAATGTTTACGCTCAAAAAAAAGAAAGCGTTCCGGTTACGAATGAGAGGTTAGAGGAAATCATTCAAGATATTATTACATGGGCCAAACAAGGAAATGATGCATTACTAAATTCAATTTTCTTAGAAAGTGCAGGTCAAACAAGCGGAGATTGGTTCCCTATCGGAATAGGAAGGTATGGGTATAAGGAAGAACCCTATGAACCTTATCTAAAGCAAATTACAGAAGTTGTCACAGAGCGATATAAGCAGCCAAATAAACTTCATGCTGTAAAAGCAACAGAATGGCATCGTATTTCTTTGGCAGTATTAGCTATGGGAGGAGATCCTACGAATATTGGATTAGATACGGAAGGAAATCGGATAAATTTAATTGCAGATGGAAGCTATAATTTTGCTGGCCGCAAGGGGATAGACGGACAAGGAATCAATGGTGCTATATGGGCGCTGATTTGTGTGGACAGCTTAGATTATCCTATACCGGATAATGCAAGATACCAACGGGATGACATCATTACTTTAATTACGAAACGTCAGCTTAAAGATGGTGGTTTTGCTTTAGCAGGAATAAAGTCAGATCCGGATATAACAGGCATGGCACTTCAAGCCCTGGCACCTTATGTTAACTCAAATAAAAAGTATCTTGCTTATCAAGAAGAAAAGACCATTTCTCAAATAGTGGAAGAATCATTAAATATATTATCACAATTACAGGAAAAGGATGGAGATTTTACAAGCTGGGGTACCGTAAATGTGGAAAGTACGGTACAAGTCCTAACAGCGCTTTGTTCCCTTGGAATTGATCCGTATAAAGATAGTCGTTTTATTAAGTATAATAATACATTAATTGATGGTATTCTGAAATATCGATGTGATGATGGTGGATTTGCCCATTCTTACCAAACAGATAAGGATAATCCATATGCCCAAGCAGGTATTTCAAATGGAATGGCGACGGAACAGACACTATATGGTCTGGTATCTTATTATCGTTTAAAAAATGGGATGAGAAGTTTGTATGACTTTCGCCCTGAGAAAAGATTAGAAGAAAAAGTAACAGAAGAGAAAAAAACAGAAGAGAAGAAAGCAGACGAGAAAAAAACAGAAGATAAGAAAGCAGAAGATAAGAAAACAAAAGCAGAAGAGAAAAAAAATAGCAATAATAAAAATGAAGATATTAAAAAGACAGAATCAAGTAAAAAGGCAGAACCAGGGAAAAAGACAGAATCAAGTAAACAAACAGAAGCAAGTAAAAATATAGAATCAGGTAAAAATAAAGCGCCAAGCCAAAAAGAGAATATCGATAGCCAAAGAAGTGATAAATCGGATGGTATCAAGACAACCACCCTAACACAGAATGAGAAAAAAGCAAGTAGTGCCCAGATCTATGAAGATATAATTCCTCAAATAGCATTCGAGGAAGGGAAGGGTACTGACAAGATAATAAGTGGGACTAGCAAAGAGAAAGAGGGCTTAACCGATTGTACCATTTCATTTTGCGGGACGGATATCAATAAGCCAATGGATTTTAAAGTTGGAATTAGAAATCAAACGAAGCATTTGGATGAAATCTTGCATCTCTCCAAGGATGCTTTGGGAGTACAGTTAATACATGAAGGGGAACTACCGGGAGAAGCACTTATAGAATTCTCTACTGATTTGGAACAGGGAGAGTATCTTGTCTTTACTTATGATGCACAGATGAAGAAAGCAAATTATCATAGTAAAATTCGGATAGAGGACAAAAGAGCCCGATTTATTATAAAAGAAAATGAGGAATATTTTATTGCAAAGGGGGCCAATATGTCATCTTTATTAGAGGAAGATCCAATTTTTGATTACAACAAAGAAATAGAGTCCCTTAATAAAGAAATAGAGTTCCTTAAGAAATATGAGACTAGATTAGATACTAAATTAGATACTATCTTGGAACTATCTAAGGAATATAAACAGCAGCAGAAGGAACTGGAGAAAAATAGCCAAAAGAATACTTTGATATTATCTTTATCTGTACTTATTGGAAGTGGCTTCATCGGTTCATCTATTCTAATAAAAACAAAGAAGAAAAATGAAGATAAAGAAAGGAAAAATTAATAATGAGTAATAAATTTAATATTGGATTATTACTTAAAAAGAGTGTACTGCTATGTTTGGTGGCTTTATCTTTTCTTTTGATGGGATGTAAGATTGAAAAACCTCAGGATGTTCGAAGAGAAAATGTTGGTGCAATAGAGCAGGATTTAGATGGTATCAATGATGAGGCAGTAAATTCAGAAGATGTGAGTGGGAATAGGGAAAACCTCATTCAGGATAATTATTTAGATGTAAATGATATTGCATCCACAGTTGAGGATTATTCTAAGTATGGTATAGCATCTGATACCGAAGAATTTTCAAAATATGAGAAGAATAAAGACCTTGTTCACAAGGAAACTGTAGAAGAGAATGAGAACAAGAAATCAACGTGGAATCATGATAACGACAGAGCAAATCTAAAATTTAATGATTTAGACCAGGATGGCAGAGATGATACCACCGGACTTGACAAGTATTTAACTGACCCAATACCGGAGGGAAAACCACACCCTGTAGAAGCGCAGGATACAATAATAGATAAGGATAAACTAAATTATTGCACACTATCCATTCGCTGCGACACAATATTGGAAAACAGAGAGAACTTGGATGAGGAGCTTCTTTATTTATTAGATAAGGATGGCATAAAAGACGGGGTTATTTATGAAGAAAGAAAAGTCCAGTTTTATGAAGGCGAGTCAGTTTTCGATATTTTATTAAGAGAAACAAAGGCAGAGGGTATTCATATGGAATTTACTTTTACGCCTATGTATAACAGTCATTACATAGAAGGAATTAATAATTTTTATGAATTTAGCTGCGGCGAATTAAGCGGATGGATGTACAAGGTAAATGATTGGTTTCCTAATTATGGCTGCAGCCGGTATCAGTTAAAAGACGGAGATAAGGTGGAATGGGTTTATACATGCGATTTAGGGCGTGATGTGGGCTGTGATTGGCTGGGAGGAACAAAAGAATGAAAGATGCGTTTTCCGGGTTTCATCCATGGATTAATTTTAGCTATTTTGTAAGTGTTATAGGAATCAGCATGTTTATTATGCACCCTATTTTCCTGATTGTCTCATTATTGGGAGCGATTGCTTATTCCATATATTTAAACGGCAGGCGGGCATTTCGTTTCAATTTTTTTATGACTGTACCGGCTTTATTATTAATGGCTTTGGTTAATCCAACGTTTAACCATAGAGGAGAGACCATACTACTTTATGTAAATGATAACCCATTAACTTTAGAATCTATAGTTTATGGATTGGTGACAGCAGCTATGCTTGTTGCAATGATTTTATGGTTTTCCTGTTATAATTCCGTCATGACATCGGATAAATTCATTTATTTATTTGGTTCAATTATACCATCCTTATCTCTGATGCTTTCCATGGCACTTCGTTTTGTGCCCCGATTTAAGGCGCAAATTAAAGTTATATCCAATGCACAAAAATGTGTAGGAAGAGATATTTCACAAGGAAACTTATGGGAAAGACTAAACAACGGTTTGCTCATTATATCAATAATGACAACATGGGTTTTAGAAAATTCTATCGATACAGCGGATTCTATGAAGGCCAGAGGCTATGGCTTGCGAGGTAGAACTGCATTTTCTATCTATCGCTTTAGTAAAAGAGATCGCATCGTATTTTTGATAATATGCGGGATGGTTTTTATTATAGCAATCGGATTCGGCAGTAAAACAATTTACTCTATGTATATACCCCGAATTCTGATTAATGCTGCCAATATGGAAAGCATAATTGTTTATTTATGTTATCTGGTCCTTTGTTTTATACCGGTTATTATTAATATATGGGAGGATATGAAATGGAACTATTTAATATCCAGGATTTAAGCTTTTCATATCCATTGCAGGAAAAAAAGGCATTGGAGAACATCAGTTTCTCCTTAGAAGCTGGAGAATTTGTATCCATATGTGGTCGCTCAGGTTGTGGAAAGAGTACGTTACTTCGACATTTAAAACCTGTATTAACACCCTATGGAACGAAAGAAGGAAAGATATTTTTTAAACATAAAGATATTCTTAGTCTTAATGAAAGAGAACAAGCCCAAGCCATAGGATATGTATTGCAAAATCCTGACAATCAAATTGTTACGGATAAAGTATGGCATGAACTGGCATTTGGCCTGGAAAGCTTAGGTATTTCAAGCAATAGGATTCGCTTACGTACTGCAGAAATGGCGAGCTTTTTCGGCATAGAAGATTGGTTTTATAAAAAGGTTTCGGAGCTCTCCGGTGGTCAGAAGCAGTTGCTTAATTTAGCATCAATCATGGCAATGCAGCCAGAAGTACTTATTTTAGATGAGCCAACTTCTCAGTTAGATCCAATAGCAGCCTCGGATTTCCTTAAGACAGTTTATAAAATCAACAGGGAAATAGGGACTACTATTATTTTAACAGAACATAGGATGGAAGAAACATTTCCTATGTCGGATCGTGTTCTGGTAATGGATGAGGGAAAAATTATGATAGATGATACTCCCTCCAATGTAGGAAGAAAGCTAAAAGAGTGTTCACACCGGATGTTCTTATCCATGCCGACACCTATCCAGATCTACGCAGGAATTAATAATGATTTAGAATGTCCTTTGACTATAAGAGATGGAAGAAGGTGGATGAGCCAATTACATGATATGGACTACTTTCATAAGAGTGGTAAGAAAGAAAAGGAGCCTGAAGTATGCAAATACATTGCGGTAGAAACCAAAGAAGTGTGGTTTCGCTATGAGAAGAATGGTGAAGATATTGTAAAAGATTTATCACTAAAGATACCCAAGGGAAGTCATTATTGTATCCTGGGAGGAAATGGTGCCGGAAAAACCACAGCACTAACTCTGATCAGTGGTATTAATAAACCTTATCGAGGTAAGATTTTAATAAATGGTATGGACACAAGAAAGCAAAAAAATATACTTTCTTATAATAAGATGGTTGTTCTTCCCCAGAATCCCCAGGCGCTTTTCGTTAAAAAAACAGTAGAGTTTGATTTGTTAGAAATTTTATCTGGTAAGAAACTGAACAAGCAGGAAAAGGAAGAGATGGTAAACAATATTGCTAATAAAACAGATATTGCCCACTTATTACATAGGCATCCTTATGACCTGAGTGGAGGAGAGCAGCAAAGAACCGCTTTGGCCAAAGTGCTATTACTAGAACCTGAAATCTTAATATTAGATGAGCCTACAAAAGGAATGGACAAATATATGAAAAATATATTTGCCACTATTATTAAAAATTTAAATACAGAAGGAAAAACTGTAATAACAGTTTCACATGATATTGAATTTTGTGCGGAGTTTGCTGACTATTGCGCCTTGTTTTTTCAAGGTAGCGTAGTTACAGAAAATACTACAAAAGAGTTTTTTTCTGGGAATAGTTTTTATACTACGGCTGCTAACAGGATGTCAAGACATTTATATCCGGATGTAGTCACCATAGAGGATGTGATTTCGTTATGCCAAAAAGAGAACGCTTGAATAAACGAACTATAATTTCTGCATTTATGATTTTAATTACCATACCTGCAACAATACTCATAGGAATATATCTTTTTAATGACAGGAGATATTATTTTATCAGTGTCATGTTAATTATCCAAACAATGATCCCTTTTTTTCTAATTTTTGAGGGTAGAAAGCCTCAGGCAAGGGAATTGGTTTTATTAGCGTCGATTTCTGCTATAGCGGTAGCCGGCAGGTCAGCATTCTTCTGGCTACCACAGTTTAAGCCAGTAGTAGCGATTGTAATAATTGCAGGTGTGTGTTTAGGACCAGAAGCCGGGTTTTTAACGGGTGCTCTGTCGTTCTTTGTTTCCAACTTCTTTTTTGGACAGGGACCATGGACTCCCTGGCAGATGTTTTCCGGTGGAATTATTGGTTTTTTAGCAGGAATTTTAGTTAAAAAAAGGCTTTTACCCAAAAAGAGACTTCCACTATGTATTTATGGAGGGCTGGCCACTTATTTTATATATGGCGGACTGATTAACATTTGTTCCGTATTTATGTTTAGTCAGGTTTTCTCTTGGAAAGTGTTGGCTGCAGCCTATATTTCAGCTATTCCATTTGATTTAATACATACATTATCGACAATTGTCTTTTTATTTGTGCTTTCCCGGCCAATGATAGAGAAAATCGAACGAATAAAACAGAAATACGGACTTTTAGAACCGTAAAGAAATGAACAAAGAACAATTACAGTAAGAAAATGCAATAGGTTAAAAGGTTATATTAAATAGTGAAAGGAAAATGCAACTGCCCTTATTTTAACCTATTAATCAGGGTGGTATTACAAACAGCTTTGTGATATGCATGGGTATAAAGATGAGTTTTACATTAAATGAAATATTACATGAGACGGGGCAAATACTTTTAATCCCCTGTCTTGCGATATTGGTGTTTTTTATAATAGCTTCCATTTGGGAAGTAGGTACCGTTATTGTTGAATTTTTAGTGGAGCATAGAAAAATGCAGGAAGATGTGCCTTTACTTCTGCAAAACATTCATAATCATGGAAAGGAGGAACTGGGCAGTTTAATTGAGAATAGTAAATTGCTGCAAAGTCAAAAAAGTGCGGCGCTGGAATTGATTAAGAATGCGGATATGCCCAAAGAATCCCTTGTAGCCCTTGCCCGAACTCTATTAGGAAATCTTGAAGGCAACTATATGAGAAATACAAGACTTACAGATTATATAATTAAGCTTGGTCCTATGTTTGGACTTTTGGGGACACTTATTCCTTTAGGACCTGGAATTGTTGCACTTGGACAGGGGGATACTGGGACGCTTTCTATATCTATGTCTACTGCATTTGACACTACTATCGCAGGCGTTATTACAGGGGCGGTTTGTTTTGTGGTTTCTAAAATCCGTAAGAGATGGTACGACACATATATAGATTCAATGGAGGCCATAATGGAATGCATAATACAGGAGGTACTGGAAAATGATTAGAGATTCAAGTGTCTATAGGAGAAAAAAATCAGAGGAAGATGTTAATCCAATGGATGGAGTTGCAAATCTTATTGATATTATGTTGGTATTTGCCTGTGGACTTATGGTATCTATTATCCTTCATTGGAATGTGGACATAAAAAAGGTGAATGCTGTAATAGATAAAAGCCAGCTGAAGCAAATTGAAAATGCAGAGATAGTGACCCAGGATGGTGAAATCATAGGAACTTATGAATCAATGGGAGTGGCAGTGCAAGACCCTAAGACCGGAAAGTTATATGTAATAAAAGGAAAAAATGAAGAATAAACTATTATTTTAGGGAGGAACACAATGAAGCTCTATCGTTATAAAATTATTAGCTTTGCTTTTATAATAATATTTTTAGTAAATCAAATAGTGCCGGTTACATATGCAATGGAAGTTAATTCTACAGAGGTAGATTCCTCAGAGGTCAATACAACAGAAGACATTGCAACGGAGGATAACTTCTTAGAAGATGATGCAACAGAAGATGATGCAACAGAAGACATCTTAGCAGAAGACAATTCGGGAGAAGACAGTTCAACAGATATGTTTACCATTCAGATACAGCCGTCTGAGCATGGAGAGGTAACCGCAGATAAAACAAGTGCGGAGGAAAATGACATAGTCCAATTAAATGTATTGCCAGAGGAAGGTTATAGACTTTCCAGCCTTGCAGTTTCAGGCGGAGCAATTACGGTAGATGTACATGATAATAGTTTTATTATGCCTGCTTGTGATGTGGTTGTTATCTCTGAATTTGAGAATGCTCCAGCCTATACAATTAATTTTAATGCAAAGGGTGGGTTATTAAACGGTGAAACTATAGTACTGGTACCAGAAGGCGGACTTATAAAAGAACCGGATATACCTGTGAGAAAAGCAGATACTGGGATGTTCGCTTATCAATTTCTTGGTTGGTTTAAGGAGGAAGAATGTATAACGGAGTTTGATTTTAATCAACCGGTAACTGCGGATATTAATTTATATGCAGGTTGGAAGCCAGTGACAGAAGTGACAGTCATCTTTGATCTTAACACATCAGACCCGGCAGTGACAGGACAGCCAGATCATCAAACTATTTCTTATAGTCAGGATAAAATTAATCCAGTACCATCACCAATATGGCCGGATACCAAATATGATACCCATGGATTTCTCGGCTGGTCCTTACAGCAAAGTCTATTAAGTGGTGATTTGTATTGGAATTTTGCTGAAGATACAATAAGTAATCACTATACCGGCCCAACTATGATACTATATGCCCAGTGGAATGTGAATGATCTTTATGGCAGGGGAACGAAAGAAAACCCTGTTATGTTAAGTAATCAACAAGATTTAGAGGTCTTGTCCTATAAAGTAAGTACAGGCATTAACTATACTAATATATATTTTGAACTTGCCAATGATATAGAACTTATGGGAGACTGGCTACCTATTGGCACAGAGCAGGTACCTTTTTGCGGTCATTTTAACGGAAAAGGTTATACAGTTTATGGATTATCTGTAAAAAATACAGAAAGGTATAGTGGTCTCTTTGGGTACGTTTCCGATGCCACCATTGAAAACCTTATGGTTGAGGGTACAATAGAAGGTGATGAAGCAGCCGGATCTATTACAGGATATGCAAGTGGTAACACTATAATCAGAAATTGCGGTTCAACGGCAATGCTTGGTTCAGGCTTGAATATTGGAGGAATATCAGGTGTAAATGAAGGAAATGCCAGACAGGAAAATTGTTTTTTTGCTGGAACTGTATCAGGAAGTGCAATTGGAGTAGTCGGGGCAATTTCGTCACAAAGTTTTGAAAATAATACAGGCTGCTATTATCAGGAAGATGCATTGGATAATCCATCAGATCGAGCTTATGTGACCGGTAAAACGGCAGAGGAGTTTGCAAATGGGGAGACGGCTTATTTTCTAAATATTAAGTCAGATGGAACACATAGTGAAATATGGGGGCAGGGAAGTGGAATACCTGTATTTGCAAAATCACCTGATCAGGTAATATATCGCGTCAGAGCCGAATCCGTCATAGGAAATGGCACCGTTTCTACATTTAATAGATATGTGACGGGGGATAAGGAGATAACAATTTCTGTTTTCCCGAATAAGGATTCTATCTTGAAATTATTGACTGTAACCAGAGTAGATGGAACCAAAATATTTAGCGCCAGTCAGACACATATAAAAGATAATGAGCTGCATTTTATCATGCCTTATAAAGATGTTGAAGTTCAGGCACAATTTGTCAAGAAATTAAATAAAATAGTTGATGTTACTTTAGTTAATGACGGAGTTATAAGTGTTATAAAGGTCCCCTATGGAGAGGTTGTAGAAGATCTGAACTTAGTAAAAGAACCAAATGGCGATGTGACATACCAGTTTGGTGGATGGTATACAGATGAATGGCTGGAATATCTTTATGATATGAATACAGCAGTTACAGAGCCCATTACTTTGTATGCCGAATGGATAGCAAGTGATAGCGTTACAGTATATTTTGATTGTAATGCATCAAAGGTAAATGTAACTCCAAGAGTAAGACAAGTTTCTTTATCTGCAGTTTTTCCTAAAATTATAGAGCCGGTTCGTGAAAATGAAGGTGGGGATGGTTATCAATTCCAAGGCTGGTATAGTGAAACAGGAGTTAGATTAGATTTTAGTAAATCGCTTCATAAATTACTACCAGAATTAAAAGCTGGAGATGCAATAACATTTTACGCAAAATGGAATCTGATAGATTTATTTACTACGGGAACAGCAGAAAAACCATTTTTAATTGATACTCCGGAATTACTAAGAGCGTTAGCTGAAAGAGTGAATAATGGCTTGGGTTCTGCAAATGGTACAGAAGCGGGTTATAAAGGCTGTTATTTTCAATTATCACAGTCCATGGATGTAGGAGAATGGATCCCTATTGGAAATGAGATGTATCCTTTCAAAGGAAACTTTGATGGTAATGGATATACATTAAATCTTATTATAAGTGGTAATGAAAATTACAGAGGTTTATTTGGATATTTGGATTATGCAATAATAAAAAATCTTACTATTGATGGTGTGATAAATGGAAAAGGATATGTTGGTGGAATTGCAGGTTGTGCAAAAACCAATGTATTAATTAATAATTGTATCAATCATGCTAACATTACGGCAGCCGGAACTGCAAGCGGTGGGATTGTTGGAGAAATTGGTAAGGATAATCGCATAATACAATGTATTAATACAGGTGCAATCTCTGGAAATACGGCTACAGCCGGTGTAATAGGAAAGATTGCAGGTTCTATTTCGGAAGCTGGCAAGGTTTTAAATTGTTCCAACGAAGGAAGTATATATGGGGGCAATTATACCGGTGGTATAATAGGACAGATTGATTCAAAATCTCCAACAGGAGACAGAATATCATATTGCTATAATACTGGAGATATTGAATCTAGCGGAGCTTATACAGGTGGAATTACATCCTATTTACCAAAAGGCTCACGTATTTCTATGTGTTATAATATTGGAAACATTAATTCAACTTCAAATACAGTTTCTGGAATAGGAGGAATTACTGGATTTAATTATGTACATACATCATCGACAATTGAAATCCCTTCCAGCTACGTTGAGAATTGCTATAATTATGGCAGGATATCAGCAGTTGCAACCAGTAAAGTAGGCGCTATAACCGGGTGGATTGATACGAATAGATATCTGGGATTTGTTAATAAAAATAGAGATTGTTACTATCTTGATGCTGCTACGAATCATATTGTGAATTTGTTTGATAAAGAGAACGCAAAAGCGATGAGTGAGGAACAATTTTCCAGCGGCATGGTTGCGTACTTATTAGACCATGGAGAATCAAACCCAAGACTTGGGGTATGGAGCCAAAGTGAGAGGTGCCCTGTTTTGTCAAAAGATGGGAATCAACTTGTTTATAAAATCATGACTACAGCATCCTTAGGTGGAACAATGATAGATCAAACATTTGGAGTGGGGGGAAGATATATAACGTTAACAGCGATCCCCGATTCCGGATATGTAGTTGGAAAAGTGATTGTTAAGGATACGGAAGGAAGAAAGATTGATGTAATCATTGAAGATGAATTTATTTACTTTATTATGCCGGAAGATGATATTACAGTGGCAGTTGAATTTGAGATAGAACCACCGGAAGGAGAATATAAGGTTGTATTTGACACGAAAGGTGGAATTCCCGAACCGGAGGAACAAATTGTTCTGGGTGGGGGACGTGTTAGAAAACCAATTGACCCAGCTTTGAAAAATAAGAAATTTATGGGCTGGTATATCAATGGAGAATTATATGAGTTCTCTTCCCTTGTAAAAAGCGACTTAGTATTAGAAGCAAAATGGGGAGATGGGGAAGAAGTTACAGTTATATTTAAGAACAACAGACCGGAGGACAGTATAGGTAGTGAAGAACCGGAACCAATAAAATTGAATCGTAGGGATTACATTCCTTTACCAGCGGATCCTGTATGGGAAAGCGGTACGGTTGTTATTGAATATGAATTTATCGGCTGGTATACATCAAAACAAGGCGGAATAAAATATGATTTTAGTATCCCTGTAGAGGAGGATATGACTTTATATGCTCATTGGAAGGAAATCGACGGATTGGAAAAGGGAAAAACTAAGGAAACTGCTGTTGTTATAAAAACCGTGGAGGAATTAGCAAGGTTGGCACAAAATGTGAATTCTTCAAAGTCTTATACCGGATGCTATTTTCGATTAGGAAACAATATTGATTTAAGTGACTATGGCAAGGCTTGGGAGTCAATTGGATTTCATAATAATATATCATCACCAGCACAACTTAAGTCAAGGAATCCACAAGATAGCTCTAGACCTTTTGAAGGAAACTTTGATGGAACAGGTTATACGATCACGCTTGAAAGCAATCAAATATATCCGTTATTCGGTTGTATTGGTATGCAAGGAGAAGTAGCCAATCTTAGCATTGTGGGTGTACTAGAACCAAATAGCAGAATGTGTTTTGGGGGAATAACCGGTTTTAATTTTGGCTTAATTACGAATTGTTCTAGTGATATAAGTAGTATGGATCTAACAAATGCTACGTTTAAAATGTGCGCTGGCGGTATTGCAGGAGTTAGTACAGGCTATATTACAGACTGTAATTCCAAATTAGTAGTAAAGGGCGGTCAATATACAGGTGGAATTGTTGGTGTCTTTAAGTATAGTGAAGTATCAGGGTGTAAACTTCTCGCAGGAAGTAATATTGAATGTACTTCAGGTATGTCCGGTGGTATTGTAGGTTGCTTAGCAACCAGTGAGGATACTTATGGTACCATTCGTGACTGTGTTACGGAAGAAAACACAGCAATTACCAGTACATCTTCACAAATTGGAGGAATTGTCGGACTTTCCACTTACGATATTATTTCTTGTATCAATAATGCAACGGTAACGGCTAATAACCAAGTAGGTGGTATTGTGGGTGACCAGGGAATGGATTCATTACAGATTGTTCAATGTAGTAATATGGGTAACATAGTTTCAATAAATGGAGTTACAGGCGGTATTATTGGTACGGCAAGATCTGCTAATATAGAGAGATGCATGAGTACAGGAACTATAACAGGTAACACCACAGCAGGAGGAATTATAGGTACTCTTAGAAATGATTTTGAACAAGGAATTATTCGCAATTGTTATGTGACAGGAGATGTAATTGCTCTTTCGGGAACGGTCGGCGGAATTGCAGGAGCAGCTAGTACTGCAACAGAAATTAAAAGTTGCTATTGGTATGGAAATATGTTACAGGGAAAAGACGGAATTGCTGGAATCTGTACTACTAATTTAAAAAGTAATATTAGCAATTGCTTTTATATTAATACTACATCTCTACTTCCTGCTGTAATAGATATAAATGAAGGAGCAACTGCAAAAGGTAAGATTGATTTTTCAGATGGCTCTTTGGCTTATTATCTGGACTATTATAATACAGATAAAACCTGGACAATGGATACGATTGATCAAATTCCTATTTTGGGCCAACCGCATTATGGGATGGTAGAGGTAGATGGAAGTGAAATTATTGAAGAAGGTGGCAATATTTTGTTGACATCTGAGACAGGCAGCATTAGTGATGGACAAATTCGTTTCGTACCAGAAGACACTAGATTTGTTGTTAATGTAACATTAAATGAGTATAAAGGTGAAGTGCCAGAGGGCTTTGAACTGAAATATGTATTAAAAGATATGATGTTAATCCAGGACGGAGTCGAAAAAATAATTGATGATGGAACCTTAATTATAACAAACGATAATATAAGTATCATTAAAGCAGTAATTGAAATTGTAAAGAAAGAATTATCAGAAGAAAATCCAGAAAATCCCGAGAACCCCGAGAACCCCGAGAGCCCAGGAAACGGTGGAGAAGGAAACGGTGGAGAAGGAAACGGTGGTACTGGAAATGGTGGCGAAGAAACAGGAGGAAACGGAACCGGAGGAAATGGGGCTGAAGGTGAAGGAACTGGTGGTAATGGAACCGAAGGTGAAGGAGCAGAAGGAACTGGAACCGGTAAGGATGGAACAGAAGGTAGCAATAGTACGGATGGTACTGCTCAGAATAATCAAGAAGGAAATGCAGTAGTATCGGATGACTCAAATGATTCAGATGGTTCCGAAAGAGTAGTTCCTAAAGTATCAGATAAAGAGGATGCAGGTGATGCCAAGGTCATTATATTACCTGAGGATTCAAGTAGAGGAGGTAAAGTTAGTGGAGGCAAGGCTAGCGAAGGTAAAGCTAGTGGAAATCAATCCAAAAAGGACGAACCCACATCTTCTGATGAATCTAATTCATCTTTAAGTGGTGACAGTAATGGGCAAGAAGCGAAAATTGTTGAAGTAAAACCAGAACAACATACTTATGATACTAAAAAAGAAGAGGAAATAGAAGCCAAGATAGAAGAGGCGATAGAGGATGAAAAAGAAGAAGCAGATGAAGACAAGAGTATTACAGTTTTCCAAGTTGTAAAAGAGGTAATAAAGGATAATTCAATTATTACAACTATTATTGCAATAGGATGTATGTTAATTCTTCTTGGTGGCGCTTTGTGGAGGTATATGGAATATAAAAGCCGAAGGAAATAAAGCGGTCGCAGCGGTAGAAACAATTGTAAGAGCAAATTAAACAAAGCAGAATTTAAGCGAAGAATCTCATTTTAAGGTGAGATTCTTCGCTTATTGACTGAATTCATGGCCAGCCTAGTGGGAGGAAGACCACTTAAACTGGCTCGATATGTGCAATAATATAAGACTTTGCTTCATGTCATTGGGTTAAATCACTATATATTTAAAAGACTTAAATTCTGTTTTTGCTATCTTTTCCAGCCATAACCCGGGAACCGATAAATGCCACAATTGGTACGCTCAGAATAATACCTATACTTGCCGTTATGGCTCTTATTATTTCAAGGGCAATTAAATCCGTATTAATGATCTGCGAAAATGGAATTCCATAAGCAAATATCATAAGTACAAGATTTAAAGAGGAACCTGCAAATGCTAAGATTAATGTATTTGCCATTGTGCCCATAGCATCTTTACCGATATTCATTCCGGATTGAAACAATTCAATAGATTTCATTGTTGGGTTCACTGAGTGTAATTCGTAAATTGCAGAGGATATACTCATTCCCGTATCCATAACTGCTCCCAGAGCGGATATCAGTATTCCGGCAACCAGTAAATCTCTTACTTTCAAACCGTTATCCGTAGCTATTAACAGCATTGATTCAGCTTCTTCCATATTTAATCCGCTGATATGTGCTAATTTACCTACTATGTATGCAAGTATTCCTGCCACCAAGACTCCTAATATTGTACCTGTTATAGCAGAGAATGTCTTGGGATTGATTCCGTCCAGTAATATCAGGCATACTATGGTAGTTACTACAACAATTAATATGGTTAGGGGAAGTACCGGAACTCCTTTTGAAATCAATGGTACCAGAATATTCAATACACAAAGGATTGTAAAAATTAATCCCACCAAAGCCATAAACCCTTTCTTTCCGCCAATGATACATAAGAGAGCAGAAAAGAGAATAATTATCCCATATATTAAAAAGGAGCGGTCATAATTATAGATGGAAGCACTAAATTCTCCGTCGTGAGTATCTATTCTGGCGATAATCCTGGTTCCTTCTTTTGCATAAACATTGTACAGCAGTCCCAGATAGTTATCTATGATTTGTGTCTCACCTTTATGTTCGCCGCTTAATATCTTGATTTCAAGCAGCTGGTGTCCACGCTTTAGTCCTTCGGAATTCTCATCTATTTGTGTATTATCTTCTAAAACTTTAATTACTTTTGCTTTCACATATTTGATCGGTGAATTGGCACCGGTTTTATAATTTTCCGGATTGCCTTGATTAGCAAAATATAACAGAATTGAAAAAAATGCAATAAATATTACCGCAGCTGCTACTTTAATAATCAGTGTTTTCCTCTTATCCAATGTTATTCTCCTTATACAACAGTATTTGCAAGAAGATCTGGAGGTCTGAAATAATAGCCTTGCAATCTATTATTATTTACAGGGTCTGTAGTAAATATTAGCATTTTTTACAAAAAAAAGCAACTTATAATTACAGATTTTGTTTAAATGTTACGGTTTCAATTACACTTGAATTTGAAAGCCACAGCAGAAAATAATGATTCTGGATTTCAGGGGAGTCTTTATATGTGGAGCACGGGCCAATATAAAAGGAATTTTAATAATATAGTCATTCTGGGAGTAATTTAGCAAAACTAAAGCTCATACTGGAAGGACCCTTATTCATGGGCGGCATACCTTTCAAGCTCAGAATGACCATTTTATTATCTCTTTCAATACACTTTAGCAGGTTTCTAATCAGAGAATATTCCAAGAAAATGTAGGTTAACAAAAAATAGTCATAAAAAAAGCAAGATATGGATTGAAAATTGTTGAAAATTAGTTCATAATTAATAAGATATATATTATTATTAAGATATGAAATATAATAGAGTTTAGAAAATTATAAAAACATTACATATATTAGATTGGCAAACCTATTGAAAGATAGGGACGCAAAGCTAGAAGCCTGTCGGAAAATAATATGCATTTCCTATGGTCGTTCAGTTGCAACTAAGGTAGAATCAGTATGATTTTACTTAGTTGTTTTTTTATTTTTAATTAGGTTTATTATTAGATGGAATAAAAATGCATTAGAAGGAGTGTTATGAATGATAAAAGTGTTAATCGTTGATGATTCTGTTTTTTCACAAAAAATTGCTGCTAATTTAATTAAAAAAAACATGGATGATGTAGAACTTAGCTTTGCAAATGATGGAGAAGAGGGAATTGAACTATATGAAAAATTAAAACCGGATTTTGTTATTACTGATTTGTTAATGCCCAAATTAAGCGGACAGGAACTGATAAGATTAATAAAAGCACAGGATGAATTCGCAAAGATAATTGTAATATCTGCAGATGTTCAAAAAAACATTCGGGAAGAGGTAGAAGCTTATAATATATTGGCTTTTCTCAATAAACCGTTACAAGATGAAAAAGCTCAGTTAATTTGTAATTTAATGAGGGAGAAGATAGATGGATAGGTCCAGTTTCAGATATGATATATTAAAAGAGGTATTTAATATAAGCGTAGGTAAGGCTGCTGATTTGCTTTCAGAAATTACCGGTAAAAAAATATTGTTAAAGATTCCGGATGTAACAATTTTAGACAGAACAAAAAACGACATAGAAATATCAGAATATCTTCCTATTAAATTTGCCGGGGCATTAATGGTTTCCACTATTTCATTTAAAGAAAATTTAACTGGAAAAGCGAATTTGATTTTCCCGGCTGAAAAAATGAAAGCTTTTATACATCTGTGTCTGAATGAAGATATTCATGATGAAGATAATTTGAGTTTTACAGATATAGATTTTGACATAATTAAAGAAATCGGAAACATTATTTTAAATTGCATTTTGGGAGAGACCGGTAATTTACTTAATATCAAACTCCAATATTCTCTGCCGGAAGTTAAAATATACAATCATATTAATTTCAGAGAAGATATTGATGAAAACGAATATCAGCATATTTTAGTCTTATACATAACTTTTATTATAGATAGTACAGAAATTGAAGGTACTATCATAGTTGATTTAGCATTACAATCTTTAAACGAGTTAATTAGAAAAATTGATCAGATAGAGGCTGATATTTATGAATAACTATTGTTATGAAGTATTAAATAATGTTAACGAAGGTATTATTATAGTAAAAGAGAATTTTGAAATTTTTTTTTGGAATAATTATATGGAGGCTATTACCAATATAAAAAGTTCAAATGCAATGGGGAATAATCTATATACAGTGGTACCAAGCCTGAATAAGAATTATTTTAAAAACGTAGTTAAAAACATACTAAATGATGGATATGCTATGTTTTTTTCTGCTGCTATGCATCAGGATCTAATGCATACGGAAGAAAGGTTTAATATAAAAATCAGCAGAATTCAGGATGAAAACAAGACATCCCTGCTTCTGGAATTCCATAATGTTACCGGGCAGATGACTCAAATCAAACAGCTTAAAAAATATATCAAAGAATTGTATCATGTAAATAGAGAGTTAAAAGAGAAAGAAAAAGAGATTGAATATCTGGCTTATTACGATCAGCTGACAGGTGTTGCAAACAGAACATTATTTTACATTCTTGCTGAAAAATATATTCAAAATGCAAAGAGAAATAATAGCTTATTAGGTATTATTTTTATAGATATAGATAAGTTTAAAAGCATCAATGACACTTATGGACATCAAGCTGGAGATAAAATCATTATCAAAGCAGCTAATATTCTAAAAAAAGCTACAAGAGAAAGTGATATTGTGGTAAGATATGGTGGAGATGAATTTGTGGTTATCCTGCCTAATATGAAAGATATATCCGATTATAAAATTGTAGCTTCTAAAATAATTAACTTAAATGAAAATGTTATTTATATTGATGGAGAAGAAATAAAACTTTCATTTAGTATGGGAATCAGTATTTATCCTAATGATGGTGACAATATAGACAAGCTCATTGTAAAAGCGGATAAAGCTATGTATATTGCCAAGAGAAATGACGAGGATATTTATTATTAATTATAGAGGAATCATATACTGCTATAATGAAAATATGAGGTACTGCTATAATGAAAGAATGAGGTACTTGACGACAAGAAAAATCCGTGGTTTAATCTGTATGAGAATCATGTAAATTAATGGGAGGGAATTGATATGGGTTTATTAACTTTTATAATAGGTTCTGTTGTTTTGATAATTAGTATTGCAATAATAATAATTGGTGCTAAAATGTTCTTCAAAAAAGAAAATAGTAGAAGATTAAGTCTTAGTCTTATTAGTATTGGCACAATTATTTTATGTGGAAGTATATTTACTGGTAAGTTAAGTTATATAATTGGTTTCAGCCATGGATTTATTAAGGCAATTTTTGACTTATAAGCGAAATTGAATCGTTGTGGATTAAAGTAGATATATTCCTCTTATGGAAATGGTCGGGAATCACACGGGATAGAAGTGATTGCTTCTTTGCATTAAAAGATGGCTAAAAGCACCTTCCAGATGGAAGTGGGAATAATTTATGTATCTAGAACAGCAGTCACACCACAAAGCCATATGAATGATTGCGAATAAAATTCGAGCAATTTGCTGGAAACAATGGAAGAAGGTCAAAAGAAGGTATCGGAACCTAAAAGCCTTGAAACTATCGGAGTAGAAAGTACTTGAATTAGCCAAAAATATAAAAAAATACTGAAGATTGGCATAAGTAGTGCCCTAACAAATAAAATAATAGCCTAACTTGGAGCTATGTCCATGCTAGACTATTACTTCCGTCTTTATTTCTTATGATGTATTTCCAATAGTTCTTCTAATCGCATCTGCTCGTTTAACAAGTCTTCTATTGTTTTTGTAAAATTTCGTAAGCATAAAAGTCTGAATAATATTTTCCTTTTTTCTTCAGTAAATCAGCATTAATGGAAAACCTACTGCCCCACGATGAAAAAGCGACATGAGTGTTACCGGTGGTACCATTTTTAAAATACTTCGTAACGGTCATCCAGTGGAGCCAAAAATTTGCGTCTTCTGAAATTCCTAACGCTGAAGACTGGACCGGATCGTTTAGTAAATACCGAGTTTCCACCCCTCTTTCGAGCAGATTCTGGAGATAAACCGGGGTATCGTTTCTAAGTTGCTCGACCAAAAACATTTCTACATCATTTATTTTTTGGCTTTTCGGTTTATGGAGTATATATGTATAGTCGGTATATTGCGCCAGCCAGTAATATGCTGCTTCCATATCAATGGATAAGGTGCCATAGATTTGAGGTATATTCCCCAGGTGCGCGTAAAAATCAAGGAAGTCCAAATATTCTGTTTTTTCTATAGCGTCATTGCTATAGGCAAACCAGTCGTCAAAATTTTTGTAATCTGGGTTCGGCACCTGACCTACCCAGAAGTCATAATTATATTTTTGATGATCATTATGCTTTAATAGCTTATAGTATGTCTTGTAATCCTTTTGAATATGGTAGAGAATATTGTCGGCAAAGGCTACTGCGCCGCAGCCGCGGTATTCAAGCCACGCCCCCGATTTGCCGGAGCGACTTGTGAAAGAGTTATTCTTGTCATTCCACCAAGACTGATCTCCTCCGTAATAAATTGTATTTCCCTCTTTAATTCTAACATACTCTTTGGACGCAATATCGCTGGAAAGACCCGCGAGGGTATGGGGGGCGGCCATCATGGAGTTTATGCCCGCCTCCTGCTGATTTATTTCTTTAAGCAATATTTCATTTTTTATGACGTTTTCCTGATTGAAAAACTCTTCCTGTTTGGTAAAAGTTTCTTCTTCAGACGTCAACTCCGTTTGTAGAGCGTTTTTATCATTGTTAAGGGAATAATTCTGTGCAACAGATGCTCCGGTATTGTTAGGTTCATAATAATATGTAAATGGAACTGCGTATTTGACACGATTGCCATTGCTGTCACAGTTCTTAATATTACCATAATTTAACTCCACGGAGTCTATCAAGTAGAATGGCAAGCCATTTTTAAGCGCGCCAATGTTAATATGGCCTGCATGTTTATTAGAACTGTTTACAAATGGAACAGCGTACGCAAACAATTTATTGGCGGCGTCGAACAATGGAACTCGTTCGTCTAGGATTGTATAGTTACCATCCTCATACATCTGTATATAATAATTGGCAAGCTTAAATATTTCGTCTTCTGTAAAATAATCACCGTCAAATTCGATTTCCTGTATGTTAAGTCTACTTACGACGTCAAGATATTCGCTTGGGATATATCCGTATTCTTGCTTAAACTTAGCTAGAAATACTGTTATATCATCCTTATCGGGCGTCTTGTAAAAATCATCAAATCCACCGCCCATGGAACTACTGCCTCCGATATCCATTCCGTACGATAGCGTGAACTGCACGCGCATCACGTCTCCGTCGGCAAGATAATAATCCGCAAAACCAACATTAGGAAAAACAGAATTTACGCAATACATCCATCCGGATCCGGACGTGTAGTCAAACTCGCCGAGAGAATCTGGTGTACTCCGTTCGTAAAACTCAGGAATGTGTTCTAATAATACTTCGGGTATCGATGAAGTATCTGTTGGTATCGACGAAATCGAATCTCCCCTTATATTTTCAAGATAAAAATTTGAGTCAAGCGTTCCTGTTTTACCATAATCAAAGTTGTTACTTGTAAGCAAACGGTCAAGCACCTTAGCGGCATTTTCTCCTTCTTTGATTTCAACAAAAACAGGCTCTATAAGATACCCACTGCCTACTGTGAACATCTCCACACAGACCACTGCGTGACCAATTACATCTCCGTCATTGGATTTCACGTAATTTACCGTGCAGGTCTCCGTGGCAGAGCCTGCCGTAACCACGACCGTATATGCGCCAGTCTCTGAAAAGTTTAGAGTATAACTGTCTTTGACCCTATCTCCCCAACTCTTACCGGCCGGCCATTTATGGTTACGGTACTCCAAATTTTTGCGCCGGTCGAGTCTCTGGCAATTACATCAAAAGTAAGTTTGCTACCAAGCAGAGTCATACCATCGGTTAATTTTACAAGCGTTATCGTATCCATTACAGGTTCCGTCAACGTGGATTTACCCTGTAGCTTGGTCTCAGGATAAGCGGAATCATTGTCATATTCTGCAAATACTTTCACGCTCATTGGAAATAATAAAACAAGTAATAATAAAAAACTTATAACTCTACTTAATTTTTTCATTGGTAATACCTCCCTCATATATAAGATTAATTCTTTATAGATATACTGGTTTATATATTAACTATTTACAAGTGTAACCAAAAATAAAGCAAGGCTACATTTAACAAGAGGGCCGTATATTTGGTCTACCCTCTTGCGTATTAACTCCAAATGCTAATTATCGGTTACTTTTTATATGTCGGCAAATAAAATAAATTACCAAATATACTATAGTAACTAACATCCAAGGAAAAGAATTAAGTGCAGTCATAGTTGGAGGAAGACCTTCTGGTATTGGATTGCCTAGCCAATAGATAACTTGAGTAATTGACAATGCTATAAGTATTAGCCCCCAAAACCAGCTTTTCCGTAGTGAAGCAAATATCTGAACGAATAATCCAATTGCTACAACAATCAGCATAGTATTATCATATTTCATTTATTATTCCTCCTCTTTAATTGGTTAGTGTAAAGTTTTTCACACTATTTTCTATTTAGAACTTTAAAAAAAGGATTTTGATAAGAGTCAATATTATATTGTAATAGATTTAGCTTGTAAATGAATTTTGTCATTCTGAGAGCAAATTCAGGATAGCTGAATTCTATGCTCGAAGAAACTCACTTTCTAAATGAGATTTTTCGCCTTTTAGGCTCAGAATGACAAATTCATATGTGTATTAAACTTTAATTTTAATGTATATTATTCTGCTAATTTAACTAATTTATCGTACTTAGCTTTTGCATCACGTTCAGCCTTAGCAAATAACTCAGCTGCTTTTTCAGGATTAGAACGAGCAAGTGAACTATAACGAACTTCATTTTGTAAGAATTCCTGGTAATCAGCAGTTGGAGCTTTTGAGTCTAACTGGAATGGATTCTTTCCTTCTTCTGCAAGGCGTGGATCGAATCTGAATAAATGCCAGTATCCAGCTTGAACTGCACGTTTTTCTTCAGTCTGTGCACCCTTCATACCACCTTTGATACCATGGCTGATACATGGAGCATAAGCGATGATAATGGATGGTCCTGGATAACTTTCAGCTTCAACAAATGCTTTTACGCATTGATTGTAGTCAGCACCTTGTGCGATTTGAGCAACGTATACATAACCATAGCTCATAGCAATTGCTGCTAAGTCTTTCTTCTTAACTTCTTTACCACCAGCAGCGAATTGAGCAATAGCACCGGTAGGAGTTGATTTAGAAGATTGACCACCTGTATTGGAGTAAATTTCTGTATCGAATACAAGGATGTTAACGTCCTGACCACTTGCAATTACATGGTCTAAACCACCAAATCCGATATCGTAAGCCCATCCGTCACCACCAAAGATCCATTGGGATTTCTTGGATAAGAAATCTTTGTTAGTTAAGATGTCAGCTCTTAAATCATTATCACAATTACATGCTTCTAATGCAGAGATTAATTCTCTGGAAGCTGGAGCATTTAATGTGCTGGAATCTTTTGTTTCAAGGTATTTTTCACAAGCTGCTTTTACATCTGCATTATCAACAACTTTGGAAAGTGCTTCAACGGAAGATAGTAAACGTCCTCTTAAAGCTCCTTGAGCAAGTGACATACCATAGCCATACTCAGCGTTATCCTCGAATAAGGAGTTAGACCAAGCTGGACCACGTCCGTTTTTGTCTACTGTATATGGTGTAGATGGTGATGAACCACCCCAGATAGAAGAGCATCCTGTAGCATTAGCAATGTACATTCTATCACCGAATAATTGTGTTGCAAGTTTAGCATATGGAGTTTCACCACATCCAGCACAAGCACCGGAGAATTCAAGTAATGGTTTCTTGAACTGACTTCCCTTTACAGTTGTAGGTTTAAATTTCTCAACAACCTCATCAGGATTTCCAATTTCTACACCATAATCGAATAGTTTCTGAGCTTCTAACTGTTCTTCTAATAGCTGCATGGATAATGCTTTTTCACCCTTCTTACCAGGGCATACATTTACGCAAGAACCGCAACCAGTACAGTCAAGTGTGGATATGGATATTGCAAATTTATAACCAGGCATACCTGTTAAGTCAAGGAATCTTGAACCTTCAGGAGCGTTTGCAGCTTGTTCTTCTGTTGCAGCAATCGGACGAATAACTGCGTGAGGACAAACGTAAGAACAGAAGTTACATTGGATACAGTTATCTGGATTCCAAGTAGATACATCAACTGCTACACCACGTTTTTCATATGCGGAGGAGCCTGCAGGAGCAGTACCATCTACATAATCTACGAATGCGGATACAGGAAGGTTGTCACCGTCTTGTGCATTAATAGCATTCTGAACATTATTTACATAATCTACAAGTCCTTTTCTGGAACCTGTTGCAGTTACAGTTAAGCTTTCATCTGAGCCATCTGCCCAGGAAGCAGGAACTTTAATTTCTACTAAGCCAGCAATACCACGATCAATAGCATCGTGATTCATTTTAACAATTGCTTCACCTTTTCTGCCATAAGTAGCAGTTGCAGCGTCTTTCATATATTTAACAGCATCATCAACAGGAATAATATTAGCTAATTTAAAGAATGCAGCTTGAAGTACTGTGTTAATACGAGTTCCAAGACCTACATCTTTACCTATCTGAATACCATCAATAGTATAGAACTTAATATTATGTTTTGCTATGTAGCGTTTTACCTGTCCTGGAAGATGTTCTTCGATTTCATCCATATTCCAACTGCAGTTAAGTAAGAAAGTACCATTATCCTTTAAGTCTTGAACCATGTTGTATTTTCTTATGTAAGAAGGATTATGGCAAGCAACAAAGTTAGCTTTGTTAATTAAATAAGTTGCTTTAATTGGATCTTTACCAAAACGTAAGTGAGAGATAGTTACACCGCCGGATTTCTTTGAATCATATGAGAAATAAGCTTGTGCATACATATCTGTATGATCACCGATGATTTTGATAGAGTTCTTGTTAGCACCAACAGTACCGTCAGCACCAAGTCCCCAGAATTTACAGCTAATTGTGTGTTCCGGAGTTGTATTAGGATTCTCTGTAATATCAAGAGAAAGATTTGTTACATCATCAACAATACCAACTGTAAATTGTTTCTTCTCGGTATTCTTGTATACTGCAATGATTTGTGCAGGAGTGGTATCTTTGGAAGCTAAACCATAACGTCCTGTGAATATAGGTGTATTATGGAACTTAGAATCTCTTAATGCTGCAACAACATCAAGATATAGAGGTTCACCAAGTGCACCTGGTTCTTTTGTTCTGTCTAATACACTGATTTGTTTTGCAGATTCAGGAATCGCATCAATTAAATGTTTTGCACTGAATGGTCTGTACAATCTAACTTTTACAAGACCAACTTTTTTACCAGCAGCTAATAAGTAATCAATGGTTTCTTCAATGGTATCACATACTGAACCCATTGCAACGATTACATGTTCAGCATCTGCTGCACCGTAATAGTTAAATAATTTATAGTCAGTGCCAATTTTGGCATTTACTTTATTCATATAGTCTTCCACTAAGCCAGGAACTGCATCATAGTATTTGTTGCTTGCTTCTCTTGCCTGGAAGAAAACGTCAGCGTTTTGAGCAGTACCACGAGTTACTGGATGTTCTGGATTATTAGCATTACGACGGAAAGCATTTACAGCATCCAGATCTGCTAATTCTTTTAAATCTTCATAATCCCAAGTTTCGACTTTTTGAATTTCATGAGAAGTTCTAAAACCATCAAAGAAATGTACAAATGGAACACGTCCTTTGATTGTAGCAAGATGAGCTACTGCGCCTAAGTCCATAACTTCCTGAACATTGCCGGAGCAAAGGAAAGCGAAACCGGTTTGACGACAAGCATAAATATCGGAATGATCACCAAAAATTGATAATGCGTGACTTGCAACAGTACGTGCAGAAACGTCAATAACACATGGTAATAATTCACCAGCCATTTTGTACATATTAGGAATCATTAATAATAAACCTTGGGAAGCAGTAAATGTTGTGGTTAATGCACCCGCAGATAAAGAACCGTGTACAGCACCAGCAGCACCGGCCTCTGATTGCATTTCAGTTACATGAACTTCGTGACCGAAGATGTTTTTTCTTCCTTGAACAGCCCAAGCATCTGTTACCTCAGCCATAACGGAAGAAGGTGTGATTGGATAGATTGCTGCAACATCAGTAAATGCGTAAGACACGTGAGCAGCAGCGTTATTTCCATCCATGGTTTTCATTTTTCTAGCCATGTTATATTATCCTCCTTGTAAAAATAAGTAATTGAGTTACAAAGTAAAAAGACAACAAAAGAAAAGAGTCACCTTTTGCGCCTCAATCACAGTTAAAATATTTAATAAAATATCCATTTATAGAGTACCACTAAAGCGGTGTTGTGTAAAGTCTTTCTTAGAAATTAAAAGTAAAAAAAGTATTAGAATTTGATTAAAATTTTGAGTTTATAAAGAAATTAGTAATTATTTATACTATTTTTATGGTATATTTTTGTCTAATGCATGATATTATATACAATAGTTTAAAGGAGGTTCATAAAAAGAAGTTTATAATTTTTGCTACGAAAACAAAGGTAAAATCTTGCCTTCTTTTCTACCTTTAAAATATGTAACGTTATATTTTATTTAGCATATAACATATAACATTATAATTCTATATTTTATATAATTAAACTGCATTAAATATAAATTATAAGCGGTATTGCTTATAATAGGAAATCTTAGTTAAGTTGTTGACAAGGAACATTTCATAAGTTATAATACTTTGAATGTATCGTAATACTGATTAAACGGAGGAAGGGTGTTTATAATATGGTAGACAAAAAGAACATATTGACCTATGAGGGTTTAAGACAATTAGAGGAAGAGCTTCAGGATTTGAAGGTGAACAGAAGAAAAGCAGTAGCTGAGAAAATCAAAGAAGCTAGAGAACAGGGAGATTTATCGGAGAATGCTGAATACGATGCAGCAAAAGATGAACAAAGGGATATTGAAGCAAGAATTGAAGAAATAGAAAGAATTCTAAAGAATGCAGAAGTAGTTGTAGAAGACGAAGTCGATGTAGACGTTATTAATATAGGATGTAAAGTTAAAATTTTGGATTTGGAATACAACGAAGAGATGGAATACAAGATCGTTGGTTCCACAGAGGCAAACAGTTTAAAAGGTAAAATTTCTAATGAATCGCCAGTTGGTCAGGCACTTCTCGGTGCAAGAATTGGCGATATTGTTAATGTTGAGACACATTCAGGTACGATACAATACAAGATTTTAGAAATTCAAAGATCCAATTAATTCTTTGAAATGTAACTTGTTATATGTGAATATAAGTAAAAATGTTTGCTGTCTACATAAGACAGCGTTGTTTCAAGGAAGAGTTACTTGGTAATGGACAGAAAGGAAGGATATTGTGGCGGAAGAAAAAATGCAACAAGATGGACAGGATTTGAATGAGCTTTTAAAAGTTAGAAGAGAAAAGCTAGCTGATTTAAAAGAGAATGGAAAAGACCCGTTTCAGATTATGAAATATGATGTAACCCATCATTCTGCAAAAATTGCAGAACAGTTTGAAACATTGGAAGGCAAGGAAGTATCCATTGCCGGACGTCTTATGTCAAAAAGAGTAATGGGAAAAGCTTCTTTTTGTAATGTTCAGGATAAAAAAGGCAGAATTCAGATTTATGTAAAAAGAGATGAAGTAGGGGATGAGGTTTACGCTGACTTTAAAAAGTTCGATGTAGGTGACATTGTAGGCGTTAAAGGTCAGGTGTTTAGGACTCATACAGGCGAAGTATCTGTAAAAGCTACAGAAGTTGTTCTTTTATCCAAAAGCCTCCAAATTCTTCCTGAAAAGTTCCATGGACTGAAAGATACGGATATTCGTTACAGACAGCGTTATGTGGATTTAATTGTGAATCCTGAAGTAAAGGATACCTTTATCAAACGTTCTTTCATCATTAGAGAAATTCGTAACTATTTAGATAATAGGGAATTTATTGAAGTGGAAACCCCTGTTTTAGTACCAAATGCAGGTGGAGCGGCTGCAAGGCCATTTAATACACATCACAATGCCTTGGATGAAGATCTACATTTAAGAATATCTCTTGAGTTATACTTAAAGAGACTAATTGTTGGCGGTTTGGAAAGAGTTTACGAAATCGGCAGAGTATTTAGAAACGAAGGTTTGTCTGTAAGACATAATCCTGAGTTTACTTTATTAGAATTATATCAGGCATATACAGATTACTATGGAATGATGGATTTGGTAGAAGAATTATTCAGAACAGTTGCTAATAATGTTCTGGGTACTACTACAATCACTTATGATGGTGTTGAAATCGATTTGGCAAAACCATTCGAAAGATTAACTATGCTGGATGCGGTTAAGAAATATTCTGGTGTTGATTTTACAACTATTAACACGGAAGAAGAAGCAAAGGCACTGGCTGATCAACATCATATTAAATATGAAGATCGTCATAAAAAAGGTGATATTATCAACTTATTCTTCGAAGAATTTGTAGAGGAGAACTTAGTTCAGCCTACCTTTATTATGGATCATCCTGTTGAAATTTCACCACTTGCCAAGAGAAAACCATCGGATCCTAACTTTACAGAACGTTTTGAATTATTTATTACCAAGAGAGAAATGGCAAATGCTTTCTCTGAATTAAATGATCCAATTGATCAAAAGGGACGTTTTGAAGCACAGGAAGCACTTCGCGCAGCAGGTGACGAGGAAGCTAATTCCATGGATGAAGATTTCTTAAATGCGTTGGAATACGGTATGCCTCCTACAGGTGGTATTGGAATTGGAATCGACAGATTTGTAATGTTGTTGACGGATTCGGCGGCTATTAGGGATGTGTTGTTATTCCCTACGATGAAGAGTTTGGATAAATAAAGTGGCTTAAATACTGGATTTGCGAGGTTTGAACACCACGCCATACGCCAATTTTACGCCAAACGATGTCGGTTTCGATGTCAGAAATTAATAAAGATGATGTGGAATCAGACGATATGACAACTAGAACCTCATTAGATAGAGAAATCTGTCTGATGGGGTTTCCTTGTTATATACGAGGTAAAACAAGAAGCAAATGTACTTTAAGGTTGCAGCATGCACTAAAAGAGGATTTACTATGTCCATTCCATTATTTTGGAATAACTGATATCGAAATCGATGGTGAGATAATGGATGATAAGACGGGAATGAGGAACTTTTCTTATTTGGTTTCAGATAAGCGGCTGGATAAGGTGTCGTTGGATACTGTGGAATGGTTGCCGGCGGATATTACTTTGGTTGATAAGATAAAAGAATTGATTTGATTTGTGGAGTGTTATGTGGGCAAACAGAAATTTTGCACATAGTTTTAATTAAAAATTTAAATTTTATAGGGCTATTGCACTAAGAATTAGTACATAGCCTTTTTTTGTATGTTAAAGTTTATAAAGAATTATGTTGAAAAATTGGTAAAAATGTCGTATAATTTGTTTGAAGATAGTTAAAGAAACTCTATATAAGTTGTTAAGCTAGTGTCATATTATATTCATGGAAAGGAGAAAATATTGTTGCTTTTCTATGCATCAATATGGTAAGACTATGAAAAAAAGAAAATTCAAAATTAACACGATTCGTATCAAACTAGTTTCAGGAATGATTTCTTTATGCATTGTTCCATTGCTAATTTTAGGAATGGGGTCTTATTATCAGTCAAAGTCAAAATTAAATGAGAAACTGACATTAGCAAGTACACAAACACTATCGCAGATAAATGATAGCTTACAAGAATATTTTAGCGGTATGATACAAGTGATTTCAATAACGGCAGATAATTATCATTTTATACATATTAATGAGGGTGAAAACTCAACTTTTATAAAAGAATTACTTGGGAATGTAAAAGAACATAATAAAGATATTCTGAGTCTATATTATGGATTGGAAACAAAAGAAACAATTATTTATCCTGATACAGAACTACCAGAGGGATACGATCCTACTTCAAGGTCATGGTATCAACAGGCTATTAATGATAAGGATAATGTTGTATTAACCTCACCATATGTAGATGCATTTACTGGAGATAATATTATAACTATAGCAAAAGCTGTTGTAATAAATGGACAGATTGTAGGCGTGGTTGCCATTGACTGTTCTTTAGCAACCTTAACCAATAAGATTGCTGAAAAACAGGTTGGAAATACAGGGTATATTTTTCTGGCGGATAAAGATGGAAAAATCATTGCCCATCCTGATACAAAATTAAGAAACACGGATACAGCTGCAAAGTTATCGTTCTGGTCCCAGGCAAAGGAGAATGATAATGGATTTGTTGAGTATAAATACAATGAAGAGAATGTATTTGGTGTATTTCAGACTAATAATATAACAGGCTGGAAGCTAGTGGCTACACTTAATGAAAGTGAACTGACAGATGATACAAGGTCTATATTAAACACTACTTTTACTATTATCGGTATTATGGGATTAATATCTGTTGTTGTTTCATTGTTTTTAAGTTCCGGTATTTCGAAAAACATAAAAATGCTTATGCATGTATTTTCGAAAGCATCAGAAGGAGATTTTACAGTTTATATTAAGGCAAAGACAAAAGATGAATTTAGTGATTTGGCGAATTCCTTTAATTCTATGCTTAAAGATGTTTCTATGCTCTTGGGGAATGTAATAAATTCATCCGATACAGTTATGGAAACCTCCTCAAGTTTAGCTACTATGTCTTCAGAGGTAACACTGGCAGTTGGAGAAGTGGCTAAAGCAATTGATGAAGTATCAAAAGGTGCTGTTACACAGGCCAGTGACGCACAAGAAGGTGTAAATGGAATGGAAAGCCTGTCCAAACAGTTAGATGAAATCAACAGTAATTCAATAGAAATGGATACAATATCAAACGGTACAAAAGGATTGAGCTCTACCGGGCTAGAAATGGTAGAGGCGCTAAGAGAAAAGTCAAATAAGACAAAAACATCTACCGATGAAGTTAATACTATTATTGAGGAGATGTATGAAAGTTCATTACATATAGGTAATATTTCAGATGCCCTTGCAACGATTACGGCACAAACAAATTTGTTATCTTTGAATGCTAGTATCGAAGCTGCGAGAGCAGGAGATGCAGGAAAAGGATTTGCAGTTGTAGCAAGTGAAATTAGGAAACTTGCAGAGGAATCAAAAAATTCTACTGAAGAGATTAAGGGAATAGTAGAGAATATTCAAACAAAGGCAGCGATAGCAGCTGAATCAATAAAAATTACTAAGCAAGTGGTAGATGAGCAAGATATAGCAGTAGTTCAAACCCAAGAAATATTTGATGATATATTAAAAGCAATTGAGAATATGACAATCAAAGTGAAAGAAATCAGAAGTTCAATTTTAATTACCAATGAAAATAAGTCATCCCTTTTGGCAGCCATAGAAAATATTTCATCGGTATCGGAAGAAACGGCTTCAGCGTCAGAAGAAGTAACCGCTTCAACAGAAGAAATAAATGCAACAATGGAAGAGTTTGCGAGATATTCAGAGAATCTAAAGAAACTTGCGGATCGGTTAGGATTAGAAGTAAGGAAATTTAAAATACAGCAATAAATTAAAATTTTTATCTTAAATATAAATTATTAATTTTGATTGTGAATTGTGGCAATTGATAGTATGGTTTTACTATTAGTTGCCATTTTTTAGTGAGTTTAAGATGTAAAAGGATGATAAGATTAATACCTTAATTTTTGGGGAACAGGAGCATATTGAAAAACCAGAGCATAATTTAGGTGGCTTGCCCGTGTCAATGCTGGCAAATGGACTGCTTTTTGGAATCTCTATTTTTGTAGAACCTGAGTACGGATAAGCGTCCTAAGAAAAATCATCTTGAAAAAAGGGTTATATTAGTTATAATGGTTGTATAAACAAGCAGAAAAAATGAGGTGGAGATTATGGCAGTAAAAAAATATGATAAGATATATCAGGATTTGAAACAGAAAATAGAGGAAGAAGTTTACGGATTTCAGGAGTTGATTCCGTCAGAATACACGTTGATTGAGGACTATGATTGCTCTCGAAATACGATACGACGGGCTATCAGCCAGTTGGGGACGGAAGGATATGTCCAAAGTATCCATGGTAAGGGTGTGGTTGTCATATATCAGAAGGAGAACCAGGCAGAGTTTGTATTGGGCGGAATCGAGAGTCTCAAAGAGGCAGCGGCCAGAAATCATATGGAGTATCGTACAAAAGTCATCTGTTTTGCGGAACTTACGGTGGATGAAAAGATGAGGAAAAAGATTCTGTTTCCATTAGGGACGGAAATCTATTATATACAGCGTGTCCGGTATGTGGAGGGGGAAGCCCTGATTATTGATCACAACTATATGCGCCGGGATGTGGCGGGCGGATTAACCCCCAAAATTGCGGAACAGTCGATTTATGAGTATTTGGAGAAGGACCTGGGTGTGACCATCGCAACCACCAAGAGAAAGATGACAGTGGAGCGAATCACCCAGTTAGATGAGACATATTTGAACATGAAGGGATACAACTGTGTGGCGGTGGTCAGCAGCCACACTTTCAACGCAGAAGGGATCATGTTTGAGTATACCCAATCCCGCCACCGTCCAGACTGTTTCGCATTTTATGATCAGGCACAGCGGTTACATGAAAGAGAATAATAAGATCACAGGAGAACAGGTCAGACGGCTAAAAACCGGAGACCTGTTTTTTGATTATCAAGAAGAAAATTTCAAGGAGGAAATTAATTAAAAAAGGAAAAAATAATTAAAAAAGGGAAAAAATAATTAAAAAAGGAGAAAGTTAATTAAAAAAGTTCTTGACAATGATGTTTAAACAAGATATAGTAAGAACATAAAAAATGTTGTTTAAACAAGTTAAGCAAGAAATAAAAGAGTTGAGGAGAAGTACAATGTAATGCAGAATTTCAAAAAGAGTTGTGTTTATCAGATTTATCCAAAATCATTTATGGACAGCAATGGTGACGGTCTGGGAGATTTAAAAGGTGTAACCGGGAAGTTGGATTACATACGGGAACTGGGAGTGGATTACATCTGGCTTACCCCCTTCTTTGTATCACCCCAAAAGGATAACGGGTACGACGTGGAGGATTACTACCGTGTAGACCCGCGGTATGGTACCATGGAGGATTTTGAGGAGCTGATCCAAGAGGCAGAAAAACGTGGCTTGAAGGTGATGTTGGACATGGTGTTCAATCACGTATCCAGCCGCCATGAGTGGTTTCAGAAGGCATTGGCAGGCGACGAGATATATAAGCAGTATTTTATCTTCAAAAAAGGAAGAGACAAGGGGCGGCCACCCACCAACTGGGCCAGCAAGTTCGGTGGAAGTGCCTGGGAGTACGTGCCGGAGTTTGACGAGTATTACCTGCATGTGTTTGACGTAACCCAACCGGATTTAAACTGGGAAAACCCGGCAGTTCGGGAAGAATTAAAAAAAGTAGTCCGTTTCTGGATGGAAAAGGGTGTGAAGGGATTCCGCTTTGATGTAATCAACTTAATCAGTAAGGGCGAGTTCCTGGATGATAACGAAGGAGATGGCAGAAGGTTCTACACGGACGGACCCAAAGTCCATGAGTATATAAGGGAATTAAACGAGGCCACCTTCGGTACCGACACTCAGATTGTGACAGTGGGGGAGATGAACAGCACGAAAATGGAACACTGCTTCTCCTACGCGGGAAGCGAGACCCATGAACTGTCCATGGTGTTCAACTTCCATCATATGAAAGTAGACTACGTGGGGAATGAGAAATGGGTGCTGGTACCCTTTGACTTTAAAAAGCTAAAGGAGATTCTGTTTGACTGGCAAGTCCAGATGGCAGAGCATGATGCATGGAATGCGGTATTCTGGTGTAATCACGACCAGCCCCGGGTAGTGTCAAGGTTTGGCGATGATGGAGAGTACTGGAAGGAGTCGGCTAAGATGTTGGCAACAGCGATCCACTGTCTACGGGGGACACCCTATATCTACCAGGGGGAGGAGATTGGTATGACTAATGCCGGATTTACAGATATCGCTCAGTACCGTGATGTGGAGAGCCTGAATCATTTTAAGATACTTAAAGACAAAGGAATCAGCGAAGCCAATGCCTATGGTATCATGGGCGTTCACTCAAGGGACAACAGCCGTACCCCCATGCAATGGAGTAAAGAGGAGAACGCAGGTTTTACAGAGGGAACTCCCTGGATTCCGGTGAACGAAAATTATGAGCGAATTCATGTATCATCCCAGATGAAGGATGAGGATTCGATTTTAGAACATTATAAGAGGTTAATCAGAATACGTAAGGAATACGATGTGGTAGCCGTAGGAGATATCGAGCCCCTTGTAAAGGAGCATCTGGCGGTGCTGGCTTATAGGAGAGAATACCAATCGGAGAGTCTGGTGGTACTATGTAATTTCTATGGAAGAGAGACTGAAGTGGAGTTGGAGCTGGAGACAGAAGGGTATCGGTGTCTGTTGAGCAACTATGAAGGCACCAAGGAGCTGAGGGGGGGAATGAGACTGCGACCCTATGAAGCACTGGTATTCTACAGGCATAGAAAATGATTCATGCAGGAAAAGGAGGATTAAAATGAAACAATTATTGAAGAAGTATTGCTTTGAGATAATGCTGGTGCTTCCTATGAGTCTGTATATTCTGGGTTTTACAATCGTTCCCATCATTCAGTCAATTATTATGGGATTTCAGGATGATTATTCCGGGGCATTTTCTCTGGCCAACTACCGGTATCTGTTCAGCCGTCCAAACTTCCTTCAGTCCATCGGGAATACGGTATTTACAGCGCTGGTAAGTCTTATGGTTCAGCTGGTGATGGGGCTTGGTATCGCGCTGGTGCTGAAAGCAAGATTTAAAGGAAAAGGAATCGTGCGTGCGCTGGTGTTGATGCCTATGGGTATTCCCACGCTGGTCTCCGGTGTTATCGCCTTATATATCTTTGGCACATCAGGATATTTAAACGAGGTGCTGTTCCGGATTGGGTTAATCACTACTCCTATAGACTGGACAAGCGGAGGCTTAAGAGGTCTTTTTGTGGTGATAGCCGCGGACACCTGGAAAGTGCTGCCTACCATGATTCTTCTGCTTCTTTCCGGATTGGAATCTATTTCAGGGGATTTATATGAGGCATCTGGCATTGACGGAGCCACGGCGTGGCAGGCATTTCAGAAGATTACGCTTCCACTGTTAAAGCCCACAGTCACCATGGCACTTTTATTCCGGGCGGTGGACGCATTCCGTATATTTGAGCTGCCCCAGGTTCTGGTGGGCCAGTCTATACCGTTTGTGGCGACCTACGCTTACGAGGAGTACTCCATGAACAATCCAAACGCCTCAGGAGCGGCGTCTACGATTCTGCTTATGATTATTCTGCTGTTTGCGTTCTTGTATATAAAATTTATCGATAAGGGGGAAGGATTCAGTGTTTCGGAATAAGACAATCAAAAAATCCGCATTTGCGGTACTTGCGTTTCTGATTTGTTTGTTTATGGTAATTCCCTTATATATTATTATTAAGATTTCCTTCGGAACCTCGGCGGAAATTTTGACCCAGCACCCAACGCTTTTGCCTCACAGTTTTACACTGGAGCATTGGAAGGGCGTTCTGGAATCCGGAAATCTTTGGGGACCGTTTTCAAAGAGTCTGATGGTGGCCACAACCACTATGATAATTGCCATTATTGTGGTAGCACCGGCATCCTACGCTATCTCGCGGCTGAACAAGGGGCTGATTATGGCACACCTGATCGGCCAGATGCCGTTTATGGCATGGATTCTGGTTTCTACATTCTCTGCTATCCCCAAGGAACTGGAGGAGGCAGCGGAAATCGATGGGGCTAATAGGATGAGAACACTGCTTGATGTGATTTTCCCGGTGGCCATGCAGGGGATCGCCGTATCTGGCCTCTACGTGTGGCTAAATTCTTGGAATGAGTTTACCTACGCGTTGTATTTATCATTGTCCACCAAAACTCTTCCACTGGGAGTTTACTATTATGTGCAGCGTGGAGGATTTTTCCAGCAGGCGGCATATGCCACCATCCTTGCGATACCGGTGATTATCATTACATTTATTTTACAGAGATATTTAAAATCAGGCTATTTATCAGGGGCGGTGAAAGGTTAGCCGTGCTTGTTATAAAAAAGAGAAAAAAGGAGGAAACAATTATGAAAAAAGGATTGAGACAGATTGCGGCAGGAGCGGTTGGAATGATGATAGCGATGGGACTTTTGACCGGCTGCGGAGGTGGCGGAAAAGCGGATACCTCCAAGACACTTCGTGTGACTATGGCGCTCAGTGAGGAGGAGTGGGCGGTTATGAAGAAGTCCGTAATACCGAACTTTGAGAAAGACAACGGCGTGAAGGTGGAAGCCATCCAGGTGGAAGCTTCCGATGTGGTGAAGAAGCTGGAGGCCATGAATGGAGCCGGAAAGATGGAGATTGATTTAATTGCTCAGGACGTGAATAACTTATCTACGTTGGTGTATAACGGTCTGGTAGAGGATTTGTCCGAATATACGTCACTGATTCCGGCTGAGAGTATTGGAAAGCTTGCGCAGGCTGGGGAGTTTGACGGAAAGACTTATTTTATGCCTTACCGTCCCAACGCTGAGATTAACTATTATAATGAGAATAAATTCAGGGAGTATGGTCTCACTGCCCCAACAACCTGGGAAGAGTTGTATGAAACTGCAAAGATACTGAAAGAGAAGGAGGGCATCGGCAGAGTTGCCCTGAAAATTAAGATGAGCGGGGATATCATCGAGGCAGCGGAGTTTATCCGATCCGCTGGTGGAGATCCGCTGGTATTGAACGACGAAGGTTCTATCCAGGCATTTACTTACTTACAGAAACTGTGGCCGGAGCTGTCGGAAAACACAATCAAGGCCAGCTTTAGCAGCACAAATGGATTTCTAGCTAAGGACGAGGTCTACTACGCACCTAACTGGCCTTATGGCGCCAACATCATCGTGAAAGATGGTGGCAAGACAGAGATCAAAGCTTATGCAGGGTTCTCCGGTCCGAACGGGTTTGTAAAGACTCTGGGTGGCGAGATGCTGGGCATTCCTGTAGGCTCCCCTAACAAAGAGCTGGCAGTAAAGTTTATTCAGTATTTAGAAAGCAAAGAAGTACAGGAAATCCTGATGCGGGACAATGGTTGGGCATCCTTTAGAGATGACGCTTACGCAGAGGCGGAGGAGTGGCAGAAGCCATACTTTGAGGCAACACAGGCTGCCCTTGCAGCAGCGGAACCGCTTCCTAATGTCCCTTATTGGTCAGAAGTTCAGCAGGCAATCAATGATGCACTTAAGGAGACTCTGGTAGAGGGAAAAGATGTAAAGATAACGCTGGATAAATACGCGGCTCAGATAGAGGCGGCAAAGAATAAGAGCAAGTAAAAAATGGGGTTATCGGTAAGACATAATCCAGAATTTATAGAGTGTTTTGAATTTTTCATTGTGAAAAGAAAATGGCGAATGCCCTCAAAACGAATGATCCAATTGATCAAAGAGGCCGTTTGGAAGCACAGGAAGCGCATCGTACAGCTGGTAATGATAAAGCAAATGAATTAGATGAAGATTTCTTTTGTGCATTGGAATACGGTCAAATTTAATAAGAAAGCACTATTTGGGACATTTTTCTAAAGGAATTTAGAAAGGTGTCCTTTTTGGCGTAATAGAGAAAAGGAAGAAGAGTGTCTATAGAAACAGAAGATAAGAAAGTCAGTTTATGACAAGTGAATCTGTATACAGAACTTGTGAGGAGATTGATGAAGCAATTTTGTCTTATGTTGAAATTAAAGCAGTTACAATAGGTAATCCTTTGATTCGTGAAAGAATGAAATTAGATAATGATGTGCAGCTATTGAACAGCTATGTTACAATTAATTGAAGAACAGAAAAATGTGTATATAGAAGAAGCAAGAATGTTGGAGACATCTATGAAATAGAAGAATGTAAATAAAATGCAATAAAGCATTAATAAAAATTGAAAGAAATATTTTAGGCAATATGATATAATTTTAAAGATAATAGTTTGATAAAAAGCAGGTGATTTATTTTGAAGGAACGAGCAGAAGTAATTGCATTTTGTATGAAGCTAAAGGATGTTTATGAAGATTATCCATTTCATGATGCGAACTGGAGTTTAATGCGGCACAAAAAGAATAGAAAAGCATTTGCATGGATTTATGAGCGTGAAGGTAATATCTGGATAAATGTAAAATGCGATCCAGAGTGGAGAGATTTCTGGCGTAGTGCATATGAATCGGTGATACCCGGATATCATCAGAATAAAGAACACTGGAATTCTATCATACTGGATGGAACAATTCCAGATAATGATGTTATGAGAATGATTAAGGAGAGCTATGACCTTACAGATGACAAGAAGAAAAAAGCAAAGAATTAAATATACAATCATATTTGTCCTGCTGCTGTTTATTGAAGTGCTGATTGCACTATATGTGCATGATTCTTTTGTACGACCCTATGTAGGAGATGTGCTGGTTGTGATTGTACTATATTGTTTCATAAGAATATTTATGCCGGATAAATTCAGCTTGTTACCGTTATATATTTTTATATTTGCAGCAGGAGTGGAAGTTCTGCAATATTTCAAATTAGTACAAATACTGGGATTGGAAAATAACACATTTTTGCGTGTGTTGATGGGCTCAGTATTCGATATGAAAGATATAGGATGCTATGGAGTGGGATCCATTATTCTTGGAGCAATTGAATTTGTAAATGCTAAACATAAGATTGAAAAGTGATTGGAGATAGAACGATGGATGGAACCGTTAGAAGTAATATTAAAATAGGTGCAAAGGTACTTGTGGTGCAGAAACAAGACCAGAGAACAGGAAAATTGACAGAAGGTATTGTACAGAGACTACTTACCAATTCAGCAAATCACCCAAGAGGAATAAAGGTGATGTTAGAAGGTGGTATCGTTGGTCGGGTACAGAAGATTTGTGAATAGTTGAAGGATGACTTTTGCGTAGTAATATTTGCCAGGGTTATTGACAAATGTATACAATTGTAATACAATATATTCGATAATTTTGTGTAGATTGGAGGTTTACCCTGTTGTCCGATAATAATAAGTTATTTATTCCACCCAAAAAATTTAAGGGTGAAACATCAGTAATATCTTCACGTCTCCCCAATGATATGATAAAAACAATTGATGATATAGCAGAAAATACTGGGAGAAACCGTAATGAGGTCGTAACTATGTGCCTTGAATATGCAATCATTAACATTGACACTGATTTAATGAAAGGAGATGAATAAATGCAGAAGAAAACATTTACATATTTAATATATCTTATCTTTATCGTAGTTTACTCTGCTCTTTCATTTATTCTTGTTAAAGAAAAAACCAATGTATTTTGGTGCGGTTATGTGTTTTTTGTTCTAGCCATCCTTATTTCTGCGGCTTTGACTGTTATTAGTGTTGAGAAGCGCAGTTCGGCTTTTCCTATTGAATTATCGTTAATTACTTTTTCCTATGTTTATGTAGTAATTACTTTTTTGGTAAATATCATTTTTGGAAAGGTGTTTGTACTACCTTTTAGACAATTTATAAGCATTCATATTGCCTGTTTAGGCTTGTTTGTTATCATCACGATTCTGCTGATGCTGGCTAAAGGTCAGGTGGTGAAGCAGAATCGTGAGGTGAAAACACAATTAGGGGAATTGCAGCCTCTTATTCAGGATGTTGAGAAAATCAAATCAAAATTGCCTGACTTATCTGCAAATATACGTACTCCGGTTATCAAGATGATTGACAAAGTTGCTGATCGAATACGTTTTTCCGAGTATTCAACAGAAGAAGCTATTGAGGAAATAGATAACAGGATACGTACTAAATTAGGCGAACTTCAAAATGAAGTATCTAATATGGCGAAAAATCAATCTGAAAATACGAAAGCTGTAGAATCATATGTAAACAGCGTTCTTCAACTGGTGGATGACAGGAATTCGCAGATCATTTCCACAAAAAGTGGTATATAACGGAGGGTAGAAAATGGCTATTGTAGAAGTAGTAAAATATAATGGAGGACCTGATGTTTTTGCTTGGAAATATCCCAGTGAAGAACTTGGTACTTGGACACAATTAATTGTAAATGAATCCCAGGAAGCGGTTTTGTTTAAGGGCGGTAAGGCTTTAGATGTATTCCAAAGCGGAAGATATACCCTTGACACAGCCAATATTCCAATTTTAAATAAGATAATCAATTTACCTTTTGGCGGCAGATCACCATTTACTGCAGAGGTATGGTTTGTTAACAAAGTATATTCTTTGGATATTAAATGGGGAACCGCATCACCTATTCAGCTGCAAGATCCTAAATATCAAGTTTTCGTCCCTCTTAGAGCTTTTGGGCAGTTTGGTGTAAAGATTGAGAATTCCAAGCAATTCCTTGTAAAGCTGGTTGGTACACTTCCGATATTTGATAAAGCAAACATGGTTAAATATTTTAGAGGGCTGTACTTAACCAAAGTTAAGGATGCAATCTCCACTTATCTGATACATAAGCAGATCAGCATAATGGAGATTAACGCATATATTGATGAGCTTTCAGCATTTCTTCAGGAGCGTATGGCACCAGTTCTCGAGGAATACGGAATCAGCCTTGTGAATTTCTATGTAAATGATATTAGCGTTCCGGAAGATGACCCTGCAGTAAAACAGTTAAAGAGTGCCCTAGCTAAGAAAGCGGAAATGAATATTATCGGCTACAACTATCAGCAAGAGCGTTCCTTTAATACTCTGGAAGGTGCAGCTAAGAATCCCGGAACATCTTCTCAGCTTATGGGAGCTGGTATGGGGCTTGGTATGGGTGTCACCATGGGTGGTGCAGTTGGTGGGCAGTTTGGCGGCATATCCCAACATCTTAATACAGCTGCGCCTGAAACTAAATTATGTCCTAACTGCAATTCCGTAATGGAGAAGACAAAGCGATTCTGTTCCGATTGTGGTTTTGATACACAGGAAAAGTCTAAGGGTAAGAAGACAAAAGATACTGCAATTTGCAATAATTGTGGCGCAGAATTTAAGAGCACCATGAAGTTTTGTCCGGAGTGCGGTGATAGATATAACCCATGCCCGAAATGTGGTGCGGATCTTGACGATGGGGTAACCATCTGCCCTAAGTGCAATTATGAACTTCCAACTCCATGCCCAAAATGTGGTGCGAATATTCCTAACAAGAACGCCCGGTTCTGCCCTGAATGTGGTGTTTCTTTAATAAAAACTTGTCCCGGCTGCAAAGCACCTATCAGCGGAAATCCGAAATTCTGCCCTGAATGTGGAACGAAACTGGAATAAGAGGGGATTTACAGTAAGAAATACTTGTTGCTGTAATTTCATATGTTGCTGATAATGAGAAAAAACCTGAAGTAAAAGATATAGATAATAACGATAATGGGAGGCATATAAATGGCTATGAAGGATTCACAGAAAGCAATAATGAAGTACAAAAGTAAAGGAATTATCCAGATTATCCTCGGATGGGTTTTTGCGATATTCTGGGGCTTTTGTGCCATAGCTGTTGGTACTCAGATAGAAGACTCTAGTGATATGGCAACATTGCTTATCCTTCTTGCTTTTACCGGAGGAGGCGTTTTGCTCATTCGCAAAGGTAAGAAAAAAATGAAGTTTTTAGTGACGTTTCAAGACTATAATGCACGGTTAGCCACTGATACAACAAAATCCATCGATTTGTTAGCAAGTTCGGTGGGAAAATCTGTAGATATAGTTAAAAAAGATATCATTAAAATGATTAACATGGGATTATTCCCTAATACATATATCAATCAGGAGCGAAACTGCATTGTATTCCCACAGATGGACTTTGTTGCCACAGGCGGTACAAATTCCATTCGCCAGCCGGTCAATACCCCCAGCGTAGAATTTATAACAGTTAAATGTTCCGGATGCGGTGCCACAAACAAAATTTCTAAAGGTACTGTAAGTGAATGTGAGTATTGCGGGGCCCAAATATCTGATAGGTAAGGTGATTAAATTATTAGTAATATAAGTACATATAATAAAAGTGCCACTTCTTGGGGCAGTATTATATTTATGTTTATCTTATTTTTTCCGGTTGGAATTTATATGCTTATAAAGAAGATGACTACTGAGAAATTTAATTATGCTAAGAATGGTAAAGCACTTCGAAGATTAGGATGGGTGCTTTTTAGTATTGGATGTATTTACATTTTTATAGGTGCTTCTGATAATTTTCAGGGGGTAGACGGAAGCAGCTAAGAGTGGTCAAATGCACCAGTTGTGGTGCAACTAACACCTTAAAGCCGGATACTCCAAACGAGTGCGAATACTGCGGGTCTCCAATTGAATAACTAGAGAAATTACATATGAAATATCAATTTGCAAAACCATATAAAAGAGCAATATTTATCCTGCTACAGCTATTGCAGATTATATTGTTTGCCAGCGTCCTTATTTTAGCAAATGAGGGCGCCTTTTAGTATGTAATTTAATTTGTACTGAAATAAAATCTATTTTTCTTTCATTGCAGATTACAGCAGTTATGCTATAATAAAATGCAATAATAATCTCATATCCAGATTATACAATTGAAACAAGAGAGGAAAACTAAGTGAAAAGGAATGTTAGTCTTAATGAAATATCTGACGGCAGACTATATGATTTAAATGACTTGGTAGAGGCAAGTTGTAATGGCTGTAAAGGGGCTGCTGTGTGCTGCCATGGAATGGGAAATTCTATTATTCTGGATCCCTATGATATATATCGGTTAACCACGAAACTGAATCTTGCCTTTGAAGAATTACTGATTGATAAAATAGAACTAAACGTGGTAGATAGTGTTATTTTGCCAAACCTTAAGATGGCAGGCACACATGAGGGATGTGCTTTTCTGGGACAGGAAGGAAAATGCAGTATTCATCCTTACCGACCGGGTATTTGCAGAATATTTCCCCTTGGAAGGGTTTATGATAATCATGATTTTAAATACTTTCTACAGACTAATGAATGCAATAGCCTTTCAAAAACCCAGATAAGAATCAGTAAGTGGATTGATACACCGGAACCTGAGAAAAATAAGAAGTTTTTGATAGATTGGCATTATTTTTTAAATGATGTGGAAAACATAATAAAAAACACACAGGATGAAAACTTGATAAGAAATGTGAATATGTACATACTAAACAGCTTTTATGTCAAGAAATATACTACAGATATGGATTTCTATATACAATTCAGTCAAAGACTAAGTACAATACGAAAGGTATTGAAATAATAAATCCAATAAAAATCAAAGCAAAATACAGTGAGAAATGAGGAAAACGAAGAATGAAATTAATGATAGCTTCCGATATACACGGTTCATCTTATTATTGTAAACTTATGCTAGAGGCTTTTGAAAGAGAAAAGGCAGACCGGCTGCTATTATTGGGTGACATATTATATCATGGGCCCCGTAATGATTTACCAAAAGAATATGCTCCTAAAGAAGTACTGGCTATGTTAAACGGGATGAAAGATAAAATACTATGTGTGCGGGGTAACTGTGACACAGAAGTGGATCAGATGGTTTTGGAATTTCCTATTATGGCGGATTACGCGATTGTTGCCATTGGAAAACATATAATTTATGCCACTCACGGCCATAATTACAATGAAACCAATCTGCCACCCCTGCAAAAAGGGGATATTCTTTTAAATGGCCACACTCATGTACCCAAATATACTGACCATGAAAATTATGTGTATATGAACCCGGGCTCTATATCCATACCGAAAGAAAATAGCTGCAATAGTTATATGATGATAGATGAGAGTCGGTTTGTATGGAAGAACCTTGAAGATGGAACGGAGTATTTGGAGTATAAAGAATAGCATAAGAAACTTATGAGGAAAAAGGAATAACTTTGCTTAAAAATAGTGAAGGAGGTTTTGGCATGAAAATTTTAGTGGTAATTGATATGCAGAATGACTTTATCGATGGTGCTTTAGGAACAAAGGAAGCGGTTAGAATACTCTCAAATGTGGGGCAAAAGATTAAAGAATATCGCAAATCCGGGATTCCGGTTATATTTACAAGGGATACTCATCAGGAGAATTATTTGGACACACAAGAAGGCAGGAATCTACCGGTACCTCATTGCATTTATAATACAAAAGGATGGCAGATATCTGAAGTATTGGAAGTTGCTGATTCTGCAATAATAGATAAACCTACCTTTGGATCAGCACAACTGGCACAATATATACAGTCCGAATATCCGGATTTGGATTTAGAGATTGAACTGATCGGATTATGTACGGATATCTGTGTTATCTCCAATGCAATGATTTTAAAAGCTTTCTTTCCAGAAGCAAGGATTATGGTTGATGCTTCCTGCTGTGCGGGAGTTACACCGGACAGCCATAAAACTGCATTAGAGGCAATGAAAGTGTGTCAGGTCTCAATTTTAAATGAAGCATTATAAAAATATTTTATAATATGGTGGAAAACAGTATTAAGAAGTGGGAATACTGTAATTAAAATCATATCATAGTAAACAAAAAAGTGCATGTATGATAATTGAACAAAATCTATGAATAACTAAGTAAATACATATAAAAAAAGTTGATATTTACAATTGTTTACATAGCTTTGGTAATAATTCATCCTGCACTTTTGTTTTTATTTAAAGAAAAATTAAACAAATAGTAATTGATTCTTAAAAATAGTGCTCGAAAATGGCAGTTACATATGTTATAATGTATCATGATATTGTAAAGGCATAAGTATACCATTAATTAGGCAATAATTAAATAAGAATATTACGTATAAGCTGATATAAGGACATAAAGAGATTATGATAATGGAAAAGAGAGGTTATCATGCTAAATAATGAAAAAATAAATGTTATGTCAAAACTTGCTTTATTTGAACAAAAGAATAAGGAAGATATTAGTATGAGCAAGTACTATAAAACCGATTATATTCGTTTGCAGGTTTTGAAAACAGTGGTAAGTGTTACCCTTGGATATATTTTTATTCTTCTCATGATTGGTATTTATAAATCAGAATATATTATTAGTCAGGCAGTAACTTTAGATTACGTTGGAATAGGTAAAATAATTTTAATGATTTATATACTACTTTTATTTGCGTATACAATTATAACGATTCTTGTATGCTCATATAAATACGATAAATCTAGAAGAAATTTATCCGGGTATTATAAATTTCTGAAAAGACTGGACCGAATCTATCAGGAAGGACAAATAGACGAATAGTCATTAGACTGTCTATTATGACATCTTCAGAAAAGAGGAAAAATTATAATGATGAATATTTTTGTTTTTAGGGAAAGATTAAGAGGTTTGTATCAAAAATATGAACTTTATATTGATCCTATAATTAAATTTGTGGTTGCTTTTATTGTGTTTCAGCTAATTAATTCTTCAATTGGTTATGATATAAGACTGAAAAAAATACCTATTGTATTATTGCTGTCTTTACTTAGCGCTTTTACTCCATCTGCAGTTTTGATTTTACTTGCTGTTTTAATATCCATTGGTCATGTATATGCCATGTCTAAGATATTATCCATAATTATTATTTTGATTATGTTAATTATTTACTGCTTATTTTTAAGATATACTCCAAAGTTAGGATATGTGGTTATTGCAATTCCAATCCTTTACTTATTAAAGATACCTTATGTTGTGCCAATTGTATTAGGATTATTTGCAGCACCGATTTCTATTATTCCTACAAGCTGCGGAGTAATCGTATATTATTTATTTAAAATTATTAAGGATGCACAGAATCTGCAAATGGATGTTTCAGTGGAAGATACGTTGCAGCTTTATACCAATGTGGTTAATCAATTAGTGACGAACAAACAGCTATTTGTAACAATCATTATATTCGCAGTTATTATTATTGTTACTTATATAGTCAGGCGTATGAAATTTGATTATGCCCATGAAATTGCTGTTGTTGCAGGTGCTTTAACATGTATTTTAGGATTTTTAATCAGCAATTTATTTTTTGACATTGATAATCAAATTGGAATTATGATACTGGGAACATTGGCCTCAGGTATTCTGGGAATTATTATCCAATTTTTCCATTTGGCATTAGATTATACGGGCGTGGAATATGTTCAGTTTGAAGATGAAGACTACTATTACTATGTGAAAGCAGTTCCTAAAATAAATGTAACAACACCCCAAATTAATGTGAAACGAATTAATCCTCAAAAGAAGTACAGCATGAAAGATGCTATTAAAGGGAAGAACAATTTAGAAAACAGAATTCATGAAGAAGATGAGGATGAAGATTACGAAGAAGACCAGGAATATATTGATTACGGAATAGATCGAAACGATGATGGGAAATAATATTGAGTGAAGTGGGTGTTACAAGATGGATGCAATAATAAGTTTTTTTAAAGATTACGTGGCATGGTTATCCTTACCTAAAATATGGATTACAGACATTATTGAGATTTTAATCATAGCTTTTGTAATATACCATATGGTTCATTGGGTTAAACAGACCCGTGCATGGATATTATTAAAGGGTCTTATTGTGCTGTTTGGATTATGGTTTGTAGCTACCCTGTTGAATCTGGATGTAATCATCTATATCTTTTATAAATCCATTAATGTAGGTATTATTGCGTTAGTTATTATTTTCCAGCCTGAATTTAGAAAAGCTCTTGAAAAGCTTGGTCAAAATAATATTATGACACCTATTTTCAATCTTAGTGATTCCAGAGATAAGAATGAACGCTTTTCAGATGAAACTTTAAATGCTATTGTAAGAGCAACATTTCAACTGGCGAAAACTAAAACAGGAGCATTGATTGTTATGGAAAAAGATGTTCCTTTATACGAATTTGAAAAAACCGGAATACCCATAGATTCATTAGTAAGCAGTCAGCTATTAATTAATATATTTGAACACAATACACCCTTACATGATGGTGCAGTTATTACTCGGGGAAACCGTATTGCAGCAGCCACCTGTTATCTGCCCTTATCCGATAATATGCAGTTAAGTAAAGATTTGGGAACCAGACACAGAGCCGGCGTCGGTATCAGCGAAGCCAGCGACAGTTTAACTATTATTGTATCTGAAGAAACTGGAAAAGTGTCCATCGCTATGGGCGGTACTTTAATACGTAATGTAGATGGTGATTATTTAAAAAGCCAGCTTGTAGTGGTGCAGAATAAGACAACGGATGTTAAGAAAATTAAGTTGTGGAAAAGAAGGTTTAAGCCTGGGAAAAATGATAAACAGGCTGATAATCAAAGCAAGTGATTCATTGAAAAGGTGATAAGGTTGAAGGAAAATAATAATATAGAAAGTATGCCACATCATGATTCTTTCAACTTGAATTTTTGTGGCAGTATCACAACTGTAAGTAGAGGTGATATGCAATGGGTGTAAACATGAAAGAAAAATTGACTAGAAACATCGGTCTTAAAATTCTATCATTAGCTTTAGCATTCCTTATTTGGGTAGTCATTCTAAACGTGGATGACCCGGCTATTACTAAAACGATTGAAGACGTCCCTGTAACAAGGATAAATGAAAATTCCATTATATCCAAAGACAAAATATATGATGTTGTTTCAGGCGATACAGTAGATGTTAAAGTAAAAGGGAAGCGTTCCATTATTGAAAAATTAGGAAAAGAAGATTTCAGGGCAATTGCAGATTTATCCAAACTGTCTATAACCTATGCTGTTCCTATTGACGTAAGCCTGCCAAGGTATCCTGAAGTCGAAATTAATCAAAAAGTAATGACTATGGAAGGTATTCTTGAGAATCGGATTACGGAACAATTCCGGGTTGACGTGGTAGAAAAGGGAGCTGTAGCACAAGGATACTATATATCGGCTAAAACAGCGCGGCCCAATATGATACAAGTATCCGGATCAGAATCCGTTATAAAGAAAATCAATGAAGTAGTTGTGGAAGTCAATGTTACAAACAGAGATGAATCTTTTAAAGAAAAGGACATTATACCGAAAGTATATGATAAGAATGGTTCTTTAATGGATTCCAGTAAGATGACTTTTAATTTTGAAAAAGTGGATGTAAATGTTAATCTTTTAAATACAAAAACGGTTCAATTGTTTGTAGAAATTAAAGGGACTCCTTATTATGGATATGAATTGGTGAACTTTGACTTTGAGCCAAAACAAGTTGTTATTGCAGGAAAACAGGAAGATCTTGATAAAGTGCCCTATATCTCGGCTGTTTATAATATTAATAATTTGCGTACTGATATAGAAGACGAAATTGATATAAAAGATTATATTACAGAAAATGTAATATTAATTGACGAAAATCAGAATGCAGTTATCAATATAGATTTAGAAAGAATAGAAAGCAAAGAAATAGGTTTTAATTCAAATGAAATAGAGCTTCGCAATGTACCTTATGGGACTGCGGCCATTGTAGATAATTCTTCTTTAGTTCATGTAAAAATAAGCGGGACGAGGGAGGAATTAAACAAAGTCAGTAAAGGCGATATAAAGCCTTACATAGATCTAGCTGGTGCCAGTATAGGAACAGAAGTGTATAATATTCAATTTGACAACTCTATCAAAGATAAAGTTGACTTAACAAATCCCAACGTCAGTGTAACGCTGGATTATATCAACTGATATGTTACAGAAACTGGTAACAACTTATGGGGAAGGTTAAATAAAACATATTAATAGCCAAAGGCGTTTATGGGAGGTAGAACAATGGTAAGTAGTAAGGTTGTAGTAAATAACCCAACCGGAATACATTTAAGACCAGCTGGTCTGCTATGCCAACTTGCATTAGAGTTTAACTCTAAAATTGATATAAAATTTAACGAAACAACGGCTAATGCTAAAAGCGTATTGAGTGTATTAGGTGCTTGTGTAAAAACAGGTGATGAAATCGAAATAGTTTGTGAAGGTGAAGATGAAGAGGAAGCATTAAGGACCATAATCAAAGCCATTGAGGATGGGCTTGGAGAAGAAAGTGTCCTATCAAATATCTAGAATAAATGCAGCTTACAGAGTGTCATTCCAAGTTTAAAAGACGAGGAATGACATTTTTGTTTTCTGAGTAATTATTTGAAAATATAAAACATATCGTATATATATAAGTTAGGTATTTTCTTTAGAAACCAATTAATACGAGAAGATGTGGTAACTATGGTGAGAAATAAATATTTAAAATTAGTAGTTGATTAATAAATATACCGGTGCTATAATGGAGAACAAATTATAAAACACCTAATTATAAATGACTTAAAGTCCTTTAGCAATATAGGTGTAACCAATAGAAAGGGATTGATCAGGATGGGGCTAGAGTAGACAATACCAAATTGTTCATCGTAAAAAAATACAGTGTGATATATCGACTCCATAGCTAGATAGTGTATCTATTAAAGGAACTTGTTTAATTATGCATTTACTATTTAAATTTATGGGAGGATTTATCATGATGAATTATAAGAGATATAAAAGAACACCAGCAGTTCGATTTCCGGAAAGACAGTGGCCAAATAAACAAATTGAGAAAGCACCCATATGGTGCAGTGTTGATTTAAGAGACGGCAATCAGGCCTTAATTGAGCCCATGGTGGTGGAAGAAAAGGTTGAATTTTTTAACCTGTTGGTTAAGTTAGGCTTTAAGGAAATTGAAGTGGGATTCCCATCTGCATCCCAAATAGAATATGATTTTTTAAGACAATTAGTAGATAGAAAATTAATACCCGATGATGTTACCGTTCAAGTATTGGTTCAATGCAGGGAACACTTGTTAAAGAGAACCTTTGAAGCATTAGAGGGAGTAAAGAATGCCATTGTACATATTTATAATTCCACATCCACCCTTCAGCGTGATGTTGTATTCCATATGGATAGGAAAGAAATTAAGGAAATAGCTGTTAGTGGGGCCCAATTGGTGAAAGAATATGCAAAAGATTTTCCTGGAAAGATTACCTTGGAATATTCCCCAGAGAGTTTTACCGGAACGGAATTAGATTTTGCTTTAGAGATATGTACAGCAGTACAGGAAATATGGCAGCCCACACCGGATAATAAGATTATATTTAATTTACCTTCAACGGTTGAGATGACTACTCCAAATGTTTATGCAGACCAAATTGAGTGGATGAACAGGAATTTTAAAGACAGAGAGAGTATCATATTAAGCGTTCATCCTCATAATGATAGAGGTTCCGGTGTAGCCAGTGCAGAATTAGCCATTCTTGCAGGAGCAGACAGAGTGGAAGGAACTTTATTTGGCAATGGAGAGAGAACTGGTAACGTGGATATTATCAATATTGCTTACAATATGTTCTCTCAGGGTATTGATCCAAAGTTAAATCTGGAAAATATAAATGAAGTTATAGAAGTATACGAACGCTGTTGTAAAATTCAAATACATGTAAGGCACCCATATGCAGGTAAGCTGGTATTTACAGCATTCTCCGGTTCACATCAGGATGCCATTAATAAAGGACTTAAAGCAATGCATGAAAGGAAGAGTCCTGTTTGGGAGATTCCTTATCTTCCTATTGATCCTTCCGATATCGGTAGAAAATACGAGCCTATTGTACGTATTAACAGCCAGTCCGGCAAAGGTGGAGTTGCCTTTATTATGGAAACATACTTTGGCTATAAACTGCCCAAGGGAATGCACAAAGAATTTGCTGATATTATTCAAATTATGTCTGAGAAACAAGGTGAAATCGCACCTGAGCAGATTATGGAGGCATTTAAAATCAATTACCTGGATAAAAAAGAGCCGCTGCACTTTAGAAAATGCAAATTTGAAGATTTATCTGATACTGATAATTCCTTTGACACTATGGCAACTGTTTTATATACCAATCATGGTGCTGAGAAAACCTTTGAATCTACAGGAAATGGTCCTATAGATGGGGTTTTAAAAGGTTTACAAAAAGAATTGGGTATTAACATAAAAGTATTAGACTACTCCGAACATGCATTGGGAGAAGGTGCTCATGCACAGGCAGCAGCTTATGTTCACTTGATGGATAATAAAACTGGTAAGACGGTCTTTGGTGTAGGCCAAAGTTCCAACATTACGAGAGCTTCCATTCGAGCTATCTTTAGCGCTTTGAACAGGTTGAATGAAGAATAATAAAGAATAATAAAAAGTCAGAGCATACAAAAATTTCAAGTTAGTATGCTCTGACTTTTTATTGTACAACTTTGAGGGTTCTATCTGCTATGATGGGACAGAACTTCATACTATAGATTCAGATTCATTGTATAATCTTATTTTATTGGTATAGCAAAATGTCTTTGTTTTTAACAGCACGATTCGAAATAGCATAACAATGCTTAGAAACTCTGAGGACAAAAAGGTGAAGGATGCCGTTAGAATATCTGGATTAGAAGACTTGGCTGAACTAAAGGTATGGATTATATGTGTGGTGAAGGCAGAAAGGGATTGTCTGGTGGCGAGCATCAGCGTCTTTCCATAGCAATTACATAAATATTAATTAATGACCAGAACTATAACTATAAAATGAGCCGCTCATAATAACAGGCTTATTAATAGATTCCCCAGTAATAACACCAGAACCATAAAAATTTACTTCTGCTGTTGGAAATACATCATTTGGTACGGACCAGTAAGAATCAACGTTTTCTAATGTAGTGTCAGTAGAAGATGCAATATACATGTTAGTTCCTAAAACTTTATCTATTTGTGCATAAAATCCAGAATCATGCATGTACACGGTACAATCTAAGAAGATAGTTGCTGGACCTTCTTGACATGTTCTTCGAATGTTATAAATATAATAGTAACCACCTAAAAGGGATGAACGTTTTACGGAATTGTTTAAATTGCTTTTGAGCTGTTTTTCCTCAGTGATTACTTCTAAAATCTTACCTGTTTCTTTATCGTTAATTGTGACAGTCACTATACCTTCATTTTTTTGAGATAAATCTCTTGAAATACAGATATCACTTTTATTATAATCTGAAGTTTCTAAAACGGTGTCTCCTAGTACAATTTCTGTAGATTTTTCATTGCTTACATTTCCTGTAATATTATTATCAGGCATAATCAATAATGAGAATGCTATTAATAAACATAATATACTTTTCTTTTTCATTTGAATTTCTCCTTTTTTACAACGGACATCTATATATTTACATATTAGTATATATATGGTAGGATGTGAACATAAATTCAAAATTATAAAGAAACCACATGGGGAAAGCTATTTATTGCGGGCGATGCAATTCAAAAGAGAAGATTGTGGAGGTGTTACTATTAACCGAACTAGCTTATCAAAGCGAATAAAAATCTATACAATTGTTTTAATTGCCATGTTACTTATAATAGTGGGTATTATAAATAGAGTGAATTCCCACACTGTCTATTCGTTTAAAAAAACATCATTAACTTTGGAACAAGCACAAGAGGAGTGCCCTCATTTGTTAATTACAGATAATGAACAACTTATTGCCGAAGAAATAATGGAAGTGCCAGATGTCCAAGCAGCATTGTCTGAAGAAATCGATGTTATTTTGGACAAATCTTTGATTGAAGAACTTTGCAATAAATGGATTTCAGACTTTAAAGTATACGATTTTTCCGTATTAGGACGCAATATTGTCCTTGATGGCCATTATGCCAACAATAGATGTATTTTAACGTTCAATGGAAATGGTTTTATCAGAAAGACAATATCTTTTGAAGAGTCAAAAAAATTATATGAAAACCTTAATAATGAAGAAATTAAAAAGAATACGAAATATTTGAACATTATTAAATCAATTTTTGGGTAATGATTGAAATTATCCTAGTAAAGATAATAAGCATAAATCATAAATAGATAAATAAATACTTCATAAAACTACTGACTTCAAGTTCACTTTAAGACCTGGTTGGTAGTTTTTTGTATGATAAATATAAAATTAATGTCAATAATTTAAATGAATATTGATAATTATTGTATGAAAGAACATTTAGGATATGGAATAACTTCTTCTTTATAAAGTGTTCTACTGGTATTTATATAAAAAATATATTATAATCGTATTTAGGCTTAGGCTTGTACATAGGGAATTGACATGAATTTTAGGAATGCCATAAATTTCCCTGAATTTTAAAATAATTTGGAAAGAATGGTGGATATTATGAAAAAGGTTATTACTTACGGAACCTATGATTTATTACATGTAGGACATATAAATTTATTAAGAAGAGCAAGAGAATTAGGAGATTATTTAATTGTTGTATTATCTACTGACGAATTTAATGCTATTAAGCATAAGACAGCCTACCACTGCTATGAAGACAGAAAGGTTATTTTAGAAGCCGTTAAATATGTAGATGAAGTACTTCCGGAATACAACTGGGAACAAAAAGTAAAAGATGTTGTAGACAATCAAGTAGATATTTTCGTTATGGGAGATGACTGGAAAGGTGAGTTTGACTTCTTAAAAGATTACTGTGAAGTTGTATATTTACCTAGAACAGAAGGTATTTCTACTACAAAAATTAAAAGTGATTTAAAATTAAGCAGCCCCAACAAATAGTCCGGTGGCATTTGTTATAAGCTGAAAGAGGATAAGAATAAGGAATATTATTTATTTTATATAAATGGAAATGCATTAAATGCAGAACTAAAAGTTTGAAAGAAAATAAAAGTATACAAAATACCACATCAGGATTCTTTCAACCTATTTAATTGGTATATCACATCTGCAAGCAGCGTATGCCATCTGCAAGGAGATTGGATATGGGTGAAATATGAATATGAATAAGTTAATTGTCACACTAAAAAATAGTGTAAAAAAGATAATAAAGAATGTAATTGTTCAATTGTATCATTTGGAAATAAAAATCCTTCCTTTGCAAAAGGACATGATAGTATTTGAGAGTAATATGGGACGAAATTACACCGGTAATCCCAAGTGTATTTATGAAGAAATGGTTCGACAGGGTTTGGATAATAAATACCGCTGTTCTTATTTACTGGATGACGTAACCATACCGATTCAAGGTAATGCAAAGAAAATAAGACGTTCCAGACTTCGCTATTACTTTATTATGGCTATAGCAGGAGTTATAGTCTGTGATTCCAGACAGCCTGAATATATTAGGAAAAGAAAAGGTGCTTATTTTATACAGACCTGGCATGGTACACCTTTGAAAAAGCTGGCTTTGGACATGGAGTCCGTATCAATGGACGGGGAAACAGACCTTGAAAAGTATAAACAGACCTTCTATCAGGATTCTAGATCCTGGGATTATCTTATTTCTCAGAATCGTTATTCTACAGATATCTTCAGAAGAGCCTTTGCCTTTGATAAAAAGGTTCTGGAAATTGGATATCCAAGAAATGATATCTTGTTTTCAGGTAATAATTCGGAGTATATAGAAAACTTAAAGCAAGAAATGGGACTGCCCCTGGATAAAAAGGTGCTTTTATACGCACCAACCTGGAGGGATAATCAGTTTTATGATAAAGGTGCTTATAAATTCGCCAGTACCCTTGACTTTGATTTATTGCAGAAAAAACTAGGTAAAGATTATGTATGTATTGTAAAATATCACTATTTGGTAAAAGACCAATTGGACTGGTCTAAATATAAAGGTTTTGTATATCAATTTGATATGTGCGAGGATATTGCCCAGTTGTATTTGATAGCAGATATGTTAATTACCGATTATTCCTCTGTCATGTTCGATTATAGTGTATTAAAAAGACCTATGCTGTTTTTTGCCTATGATTTAGAGGATTATAAAGATAACCTGCGGGGCTTTTACTTTGATTTTATGAAAGAAGCACCGGGTCCTATTACCCGTACAACGGAAGAGTTAGTTGAAGCAATACAGGAATATAATCCGGAAGATTATGAAGAAAAATATAAGGCATTTCATCAAAAGTATAATCATGCAGATGACGGAAATGCTTCAATAAAAATGGTGCAATTAATTGACAAACTTATAGTAAGGGGAGGAAAAGAATGATTAATAACTGGAAAAGTACAGCGAAAATAAAAGTAAAGGGCGTATATCACAATCTTCAATCCGTGGTTGAAAAACGTCAGGTAAAGGAAAGATTAGATCCCTATGATGCATCGGTAATCGTTAATAGAAAACCTGCTAAGATACAAAAGATTACTTTTGTTATTGAGCGAATGGCAAAATACAGTGGAGGACAAACCTCCATATTGCGTTTGGGTACTGAGTTGTCAAAACTAGGTTATGATGTAGGCTATGCGGTTTATAAGCCACAGACTAAGTCCGACATGGAAGAATGTGCCTCTTCAAACTTAAGTAACTATAAGGGAACTATGTATACCAATAAATATTTGGGAAAATTAAATTCCGATATTGTAATTGCCAGTTCATGGGACACCATATCCGTTGTGAAGAAAATGAAAGGGTATAAAATGTATTTTCTACAGGATTATGAACCATATTTCTATTCCTTTGGAGAATTGTTCCTTATGGCTAATAAAACTTATGAGCAAGGACTTCATATGGTGAGCCTTGGAAGATGGAACAAAGAAATGGTAGAGAAAAATTGTAAGGTGGTTTCACCTATTGATGTTATAGAATTCCCCTATGAGAGTAAAGAGTACCCTCACTGTAAACGTGATTATAGTGCTTATGGAAAGAAAAAAGATTTTATTATAGCGGTATATCTAAAATATTATGGTAAAAGACTGCCAACTATTATCCAGTATTTATTAAAACATGTGAAAGAAGAATTTGCTAAAGAGGGAATTAACCTTCATATTAAATACTATGGTGAAGACAAGAGCTTTCACTGCGAAGCCGGTACTAATTTGGGAATGCTGAGTAAGAAACAGTTATTATCGCTTTATCGCAAGGCGGATTTTGGTATGGTAGCTTCTATGAGCAATGTATCTTTAGTGCCTTATGAAATGCTTGCAACAGGGCTTCCTCTCATAGAATTCGAAGATGGAACATTTCCGTACTTCTTCCCTGAGAATAGTGCCATACTAACATCTTTATCTTATGAGGATTTGTATCGCAGGCTTAAGAATGTCATGGAACAACCTCAGCTTTTACAAGATATGCATGATACTTCACAAGCTTATCTGGAAACCTTAAGCTGGGCAAAAACAGGTAAGCAGTTTTCTGAGATATTAGAGACACTTTTGTAATTAACAAGGAGTTGTAATGAGAACCTTAATTAAAAAATTGCTGCCAAGTTGGTTGCTTACAATACTAAAAGAAGTTCGATATATATGGATTATATGCTTATTTCATATCTTTCATTTATTGCCCATTAATAAGAGTAAAATTGTTGTATGCAATGTATGGGGATTTGGAGATAATGCAAAGTATGTAACAGAGGAACTATTATGCCGTAAAATAGAGCTGGAAGAAAAAAAGAATCGAAAGAATCCTTTTACCATCTATTTTATTACGAACAATCCCAAGTCCGCCTATGCACCGGAGGGAATAAAAGTTTTAAAAACCAATTCTATAAGGGCAATCTTTGCATTGGCAACGGGTAAAGTCTGGGTCGATAATAACCGTAAAGAAAGCTACATAAGAAAAAGAAAAGGCCAATATTACATTCAAACCTGGCATGGTGGTATAGCACTTAAAAAAATAGAAAAAGACTATGAAGAACAATTAGGAGCAAAATATGTAGCCAATGCCAAACGTGATTCCAAAATGGCCGATTTGTATGTATCCAATAGCAGTTTTTGTACTAACATGTATCGAAACAGCTTTTGGTATGATGGGGAAATATTAGAGTGTGGCAGTCCAAGAAATGATATCTTGATACAGCCTAATTCTGCTTTAATGCGAGAGGTAAGAAACAGGCTGGAAATTGATCAAAATGTGCACATTGCACTCTATGCCCCAACTTACCGGGAAGGTAATAATACAAAGCCATATGAAATTGACTTCCATAAGCTGTTACATGTATTAGAAAATAAATTCAGCGGAAACTGGATTATAGCTGTAAGGCTTCATCCACTAGTTTCCGAACAAAGCAGTTTTATTACCTATCACAGCCAAATCATTAATGCCTCTCATTACCGGGATATCTATGAACTAATGGCAGCAGCAGATTTATTGATAACGGATTATTCCAATATTATGTTTGAATTTTCTTTCATGAAAAGGCCTGTATTGTTATATGCTTTAGATGAGGCAGAATACACGAAAGACAGAGGCTTTTATTTTGAATATGCAGTACTTCCATTCTTAAAAGCCAACAGGGAAGAAGAGTTATTTAACCATATAGCAGATTATAATCCGGAAGAAGACCAGGAAAAAGTACAGAAATTTTTAGATACATTAACTATATATGAAACAGGTGAAGCATCAAAACAGGTAGTAAACAAAATATTAGATGTTATAGACATCTAAGAAAGGATTAAGATATGATAATACTTCCTCTTTGTATTGTTTTAGCTCCCCGCATTGTCTGACTTAGGGCGGAATTGCGTGGAGCGGTAAGAAAACCGCCCTATTCGGACTTTGCAGAACTTAAAATATTAAAATAGTTAAGGAGCAAAGTCATGAATAAACTAAATAAATGGTACGAATTAAAAGATTTTTTAATACTATGGGCAGGTCAGTCTATTTCCTCTTTAGGAAGTGAAATGACGAAATATGCTCTAATAGTATGGGCTTATACGCAACAAGGTACGGTATCAAGTATTACCTGGCTGGCAGTGTGCAGTTATCTGCCCTCCATTGTATTTTGCTTTGCAGCAGGCGCATTGGCCGATAAATGGGATAAGAAGAAAGTGATGCTTATCAGTGATCTGATAGCGGCGCTTGGAACTATGACGGTTCTCTTTTTATATGCTAGCGAAAGTCTGCAATTATGGCATTTATATATCATAAATATCATAATTAGTTTTATGCATGCATTTCAAAATCCCGCCTCCTATGTTGCAGTATCCCTCCTTGCACCCAAAGACCAATATACCAGAGTAAGCGGCTTACAGGCTTTCTCAAATTCACTTGTAACCATAGTAACTCCGGCCCTTGCAACAACAATACTTTCTTTTCTTGATTTAAAAGCTGTCTTTATAATTGATTTAGTCAGTTTTGTAATCGCATTTAGTACATTATTGCTGTTTATTAAGATACCAAACATTAATTATGTGGATAAAAAAGAAAAATTTATAGAAAGTTGTGGACAGGGAATTAAATTTCTGAAAGAAAATAAAGCTTTATGGAGAATTATTTTATTTTTTTCCTTTATTAATCTTCTGGCATCTATATCCGGCAACAGTATCATGCCGGCATTAATACTTGCCAGAACGGACAATAATAAAATGATTCTGGGAATGGTTTCTTCTGCAATCGGTGTTGGGACACTGGTTGGCAGTATTTTAGTTACCATTATGAAACCTGCTGCGCATAAAACGAATGTAATCTTTCTATCTTGTGCCATTTCCTTTTTGCTATGTGATATTCTTTGGGCCACGGGCAGAATTGCACCAATATGGATATTTGCTGCATTTTCAGGTAATTTACCATTGCCTTTCCTTAGTGCAAATCTTACTACCATTATGCGGACGAAAGTTCCTATTGAAATGCAGGGAAGGGTATTTGCGGCAAGAGATACTTTTCAGTTCATTACAATACCCATTGGACTGGCTCTGGGTGGAATGTTAGCAGATTATATATTTGAGCCTTTTATGCTGGCGGCTTCACCAATTCAGCATATATTTTCCCTTCTGGTAGGAACAGGAAAAGGCTCCGGAATGGCAGTAATCTTTCTAATAACAGGAACCATAGGGTTTATAGTTAGTATGATTAGTTTAAAAAGTTCAATTTATAAGGAGTTAGATTACTAATATATCGTTGTGTTTAAAGCAATATAAATTTTCATAAGAAATTGTTTACTATTTTGGAGGAGTTAGATGGTAAAACTTACAATTATAGAAAGTAAATGCAGATGTGGATATTTTAAATCAGGGGATCAGTTTATTGTTGAAGATTTATGTCCGCCAATTTGTCATGAATTATGGAATTGTATTTATCCATTTGTTTATGCTCTTCAAAATGGAGCAATTCTAGATTATGGTAATGGAAAAGCACCGATGTTTGATATGAAGTGCCCTGATGGAGGAAAGGTACATATTCATGGAGAAAAAGTGGATTGAATCACTATAAAATTATAAAATGGGCCATCACACTAAGTAAATTAGTGTGATGGCCCATTTTTCAGCTGTTACTGTCACCCCTTAAATTATAGTGATTTATTTCTTTGGTACAATAGTACTGATAAAATCACTATATTCCTTAACGGTAGCAGATGGCACGTAATCCTGATCATCAAATAAAAACTTATGAAGTTCTGTTACATTTGCAGATAAATCCACAGGGAAAACATAGGAAATCTTTTTGTAGTAATCAGCTATCTTTTCAAAAGGGAAACCTGCCTGATCCACGATATTATAAGAGAAGATATCTTTAGCCAAATCTAACATATCAAGAGAATCGAGATTCGTATAAATCTGTGGGAACATCTCGTTCACGATAGAGTTAATGGTTAATACATCACAGGTTTTTGCCTTTTCGAATATCTTATTAATTACAATACGTTGTCTTTCAGCACGTTTAAAGTCGCCGCCTTTGGTATAACGGATTCTGGCATAAGCAGTAGCGTGAGTACCGTTCACCACCTGGGTTCCTGCTGATTTTAATTTACCTACACTGGTTCCGTTGATTTCATTTAACTCTTTCGTGTATCCATTCACATACTTTAGTTCTTCTTTTGTAATATCCAGTTCTATTCCACCTAATAAATCAACCACTTTACAGACTGCATCAAAGTTTACTGTAACATATTCTTTTACATCAAGGTCAAAGTTTTTATTGATAGTGCTAAGTGCTAAAGGATATCCTCCCCTAAAATAAGCAGCATTGATTTTATCATAGCCCCGCTCCGGAATATCTACATATGTATCACGGTAAATGGAAAGCAGTTTAACGTCCTTTGTTTTCTTGTTAATACTGGCAATCACAATAGTATCGCTGTGGGTGCTCTTCTCAAGAGCATTGTTTCTGGAGTCAACACCAAATATAGCAATATTTCGGTAACCACCGATACTATCACTGTCGATATCATTGGAGGCAATGGAAGAATCACCAGATTTATCAACATTGGTTTTACCTGTAAGGTAGAAGAAATATATAAATCCTCCTATCAATACCAGTAATATAATATCAATAAAGAAAAATACAATTTTTAATTTCTTATTCCTTCTTTTTTTCTTACTGCTCATATATATAACCTCTTTCCTGCATTTTGTTTTAACAGATATTTATTTCTGCCATAAAACTGTCACTCTGAGCAAAAATTCAACATAGTTGAAAAGTTCAACAAGATGAATTGGTGAAGAACCTAAGAAAGCTTAGCTATCCAGATTCTTCGTAAGTTCAGCTTCTCTGAACTTACGCTCTCAGAATGACAGTTTATGAATTACAACATCTTTAGTTTAATATGCATTTTTATTTATGAATCCTTTAAATATAGTTAAAAACAATATTTTAAAGTCTAATCGTAGTGTCCAGTTCTCAATATAGTATAAGTCGTAGTCAATACGCTTTCGGATGGAGGTATCTCCCCGATAGCCATTAATCTGGGCCCATCCAGTTAATCCCGGACGAACCTGGTGCTTTATCATGTAACGTGGTATTTCTTCTTTGAATTTTTCAACGAAATAAGGACGTTCCGGTCTTGGACCAACCAGGCTCATTTCTCCTTTTAGTACATTAAATAATTGGGGCAATTCATCAATGCTTGTCTTACGTATAAATTTACCAATCTTCGTAACGCGAGGATCATTAGAGGTTGTCCAGGCTTTTTTCTCTTTGGCCTCCGATTGTACCTCCATGGAACGGAATTTATACATTTTAAATTCCTTATTATGTTTTCCAATCCGAATTTGTGAGAAAATAATCGGTCCCGGTGATGTAGACTTAATAATAATTGAAACGATGATCATTGGTATGCCAAAAAGTAAAAGAGCTACCATGCATCCAAATAAATCAGTGGCACGTTTGATAAATTTATTAAATCCATTACTTAAAGGTACATTACGTATATTGATAACGGGCAGTCCGTTTAAATCTTCCGTATATGGTATGGTTGGGAAGAAGTTTTGATAATCCGGAATAAATTTCGAATGAACACCGGATTTCTCACATAAAGCAACAATTCGTCCCAGTTTTGAATACTCATCCAGACTAAGCGTAATTGCTATTTCATCCAAATGATTTTGTGGTAAAATCTCTAATAGGTCATCAATACTTCCGATTACTTTTATAGTACGATACAAAGTTCCCCGTTCTTTGTTATCATCCAGTATTCCGTGAATATAATATCCCCATTGAGGATTAGCTAAGATCCTATCAATGTAGGCCTCTGCCGCGCCGCTATAACCGACCAACACGATATGCTTTAGGTTAAGCCCCTTCCGTCTTGCCATACGAATGGAGGAATTCAGAATCAAGCGGTAAGTAATACTTAGCAATGCATTAGTAAGGAAGAAAAGAATAATCACTGCACGGGAAAGATCTTGTTTCTTAAATAAGAACAAGATTAAAGCAAAATATGCTAAAGACAAAAGATTTGCCTTTATAATATCGTATAAATCCAACCGCTTGCTTTGAGTTAGATTGGGGTTATACAGACCGCAATAATAATAAATGATTAAGTATCCGGGTAACAGAAAGATAAGTATTTGTAAATAATCTGTTAATGGAAGATAATTGGTATGATCCAGTCTAAAAATACCCCACCTGGATAAAGGACTGTCAAACCGGAGGAAGTACGCGATGATAAAGGATAGGGACAATAAAACACCATCAATAATAACTCGTAACTTATTTAATTTTTTTTGATTATTTTTTGCCATAATGTTCACCATATTCACTTATGTGATATTCCATATATTTACACCTTATTTACAGTATATTTACATTGCATGGTAATACTATTATAATACATGATTCAGCTTTAATCTACAATAACAAAATTCTTAATATTTTGTGTCTATTTCTATATGGCTCAAAGTAGTACATAGAAAATAGACAAAAAATTCACATTTAATACACAAAAGGTTGGTACAATAAATTTAACAAAAAAGATAAAAGATATTTTATCAAAAATTTTGGATTTTATTTTTGAGGATAAAATGTTTTTTAAGAATTTATATAAATGGATCTTAATATTATTTTAGCAAAGGAGATGCATTATCATGGATGAATTTAATAAAAATCAAAATTTTAATGACAATACAAACCAACCGGATGAGAATTTGAATAAGGAAGTTGAAAAAGGCGAATCAGTAAAAGCTGAGGGGACAGGAGAATCCGTAAGGGCAGAAGGGATAGGCGAATCCGTAAAAACGGAAGATATGAATAAGGATATAATAGATAGTACTCCGGTAAATAATGAGCAAGTTACAAACATCCCAGGTAACAGCAACCAAATGACTGATGGGAAAATCAATGACAATATGAATGGTGCAAATGAAAATACTGCTGCTGTTAATAAGAATCAATCGGTACCATATAGTTTCTGGGCAGAACAAATCTCATCTAATAAGAACGGAGAAAATAGCACTTTTACCGGTCAAACTTCAAATGGACAGGCGGGAAATACAGAACAGCAAATAAACAGCAACCAAGCCGTTCCAAATGACAGAAATGTGAAAAAGAAACCGGGATTTTTTAGGAAGGCGGCAGCCGTTATATGTGTGGCAGTTGTATTTGGTGTCGTTGCAGGAGGTGCTTTCATTGGAGTCAATGAACTTTATTATAAGATAAATCCCAATGCCAAAACCTTTTCTTTAAGCATAAATGGCGGTCTTAAAGGACTAGAAAATAAATTAAATTTGGATATTCCAAAAGATTCTGATTTAAAAATACCAACTACCACTGTTTCAGATGGTCTGATTCAGCAGAGAACTGATATAACAGATGTTGTAGAGGATACCATGCCTTCCATAGTTACTATTACAGGTACTTTTACTAAAACCTTTGATTGGTTTGGCCAGCAATATAGTGAACCCAATGAAGGCAGTGGCTCTGGTATTATCGTGGGACAAAATGATAAAGAACTATTAATTGCAACCAATAACCATGTAGTAGAAGGTGCAAATCCAATTAAGGTAACTTTTATTGATAATACTCAGGCAGAGGCAGTAATTAAAGGAAGGGATTCCTTAGCCGATTTGGCGGTAATATCTATTGACATTAGTACAATCAGTAAGGATACTTTGTCAGCTATTAAGATTGCAAGATTAGGTGATTCTGATTCCATTAAAGTTGGACAGATGGCTATAGCAATAGGAAATGCATTGGGTTACGGACAATCTGTAACAGTAGGTTATATTAGTGCAAAAGACCGTGAAGTTATGGTTGATAATAATACCATGGTCTTGTTACAAACAGATGCAGCAATTAATCCCGGTAATAGTGGAGGTGCTTTGCTGAATACAAAAGGTGAGGTTATTGGAATTAATTCCGTAAAATATGCCTCCAGTGAAGTAGAAGGTATGGGTTATGCAATACCTATATCCAGAGCAGTACCTATTATAAATGAATTGATGAATCGTGAAGTTTTAACAGATGATGAAAAAGGATATCTTGGTGTATACATTGAGCCGATTACGGAAGAAGTTATGCAGGCTTATAATTGGCCCAGCGGTGTATATGTAAGAGGTGTCATTGAAGGTGGAAGTGCTGATCAGGCAGGTATCGTCAGCGGTGATATCATAACAAAAGTAGATGGCGTGGAGGTTAATGGAACTACTCAGTTACAGGAAAAGGTATCTTCCTATCGGGCAGGTAGTGACTTAAAACTAACCATAATGCGTATGAAAGATGGAAAATACGTAGAAAAAGAAATTACAGTTAATCTGGTAAGTAAAAAAGTATTTGATGAAAAGTAATTATAGGGACTGTTGCAAAATTGCAACAGTCCTTTTCGTAAGCTTTTTGGAAACGTAAGTTTAATAAAAATTTAAGTATTCGTCTATTGTTTCCATATAAAGTCTACGATATAATAAAAACGTAATGAGGAAAATCAAGCTTGCTTGAATTTTCCGAGTGGAGTGCCGAGATCATGAACGTCTTTCCGTTCATGACATAATAACAGAATGAAGATAGTTCAAACTGGGAAATAAACCTGTATAAAATATAAATATAAAAAACAGCAACGGGATAAGGAGATAGGTATGGATAAAGACAACAAAGGTAACAATGATTATAGAGAAATCGACCTAAAAGATTATAGGGAAGTTGACAACAAAGACAATGACTTTAGGGAGATTGAAAATATAGATCACAGCGATAGTAAAGCTTCTTCAGATAAAAAGGAAGCTGATAAAAATGACAAGAAAGAATCCGAGGATAAGAACGAATATGAAGAAATCTGCTATATTTGCAGAAGACCGGAAAGCAAAGCAGGCAAAATGATTCACATTCCAAGTAATATATGCATTTGCTCTGATTGCATGCAAAAGACCTTTGATACTATTAATAATAATGGTATGCCATATATGGACATGATGAATTTAACACCGAACTTAATGAACTTGAACCAATTTCAGGAGATACCTGAAAGCCAAAGGATTAAAAAGAAGAAACCAAAAGAGGAAGCCAAGGAAGAGCAGCTTGTATTTGACATTAAGAAAATCCCTGCTCCTCATATTATAAAAGGGCAGTTGGATGAATTTGTTGTTGGTCAGGAACATGCTAAAAAGGTAATATCTGTGGCAGTATATAACCATTATAAAAGAGTAGCTACCAATACTATGGATGATATTGAAATTGAGAAATCCAATATGTTAATGATCGGGCCTACAGGTAGTGGTAAAACCTATTTAGTAAAAACCCTTGCTAGATTATTAAATGTGCCTTTGGCAATTACAGACGCAACTTCCCTTACGGAGGCAGGCTATATTGGCGATGACGTAGAAAGTGTCGTATCTAAACTTTTAGCAGCAGCTGATAATGATGTGGAGAAAGCAGAACGGGGAATTATCTTTATTGACGAAATTGATAAAATAGCCAAAAAGAGAAATACCAACAACAGGGATGTTAGCGGAGAATCCGTGCAGCAGGGGCTATTAAAATTGTTAGAAGGTAGTGAAGTAGAAGTTCCGGTAGGTGCTACCAGCAAGAATGCCATGGTTCCCATGACCACTGTGAATACCAAGAATATATTATTTATCTGTGGAGGAGCATTTCCAGATTTAGAAAAAGTTATTAAAGAAAGGCTGAATAAAAAGTCCTCTATTGGATTCAGTGCAGATTTAAAAGATAAGTATGATAATGATTTTAATATATTGCAGAAAGTAACGGTGGAAGACTTACGAGAATTTGGTATGATACCGGAATTTATCGGAAGACTTCCTATTATATATACCTTAGAAGGCCTTACCAAAGAAATGCTTGTGAAAGTTTTAAAAGAGCCTAGGAATGCTATATTAAAGCAGTATAAAAAGTTATTGCAATTAGATGAAGTCTTGCTGGAATTTGAAGGGGGTGCCTTAGAGGCAATAGCAGAAAAAGCTTTGGAGAAAAAAACAGGGGCAAGAGCTTTAAGAGCTATTATTGAAGAATTCATGCTGGATATTATGTTTGAAATCCCGAAAGATGATAATATCGGAAAAGTTGTTATTACAAGAGAATATGTGGAACATAAAGGGGGTCCGATTATAGAAATGCGGAGTACCTTTAGGCTGGGAGATAGTCATGAAACCATTAAAGAGATTGAAGGAAATAGTACATTTTAATATTCATAAAGATGAGAATAATCAAAATGAGGGCGCAAACAAAATAGAAAATGAAGAATCCTGTAAGGATAATCCAATAAGCTCAATTGAAGAAGATAAGAAACCGGAGGACAGGAATATAGAAAAAATGAATGGGGAAGGGACATATTCGGATCTACCTCAAGAACCAGAGATGGAATATGAGATTATAGAAAGAGAAATTCTTCCGGAGAAAATTATCTGCCCGGATTGCGGTGGAATTACTTTAGAAGGTTTGGATTTCTGTGATAAATGTGGTGGTGAACTGCATATTTATAATCGATAATTGTTTTTATTAAAGGATTTAATAAAATAATTCAGTAATTTTATAAAAATTCTATAAATTATCATAAAAATTACGGTTGACAAATAGAATTTACAATAGTATTATATATGACAAGAATAAAGGCGTTCAATGAAGATAAGCAGATGAACGCCTTGTTTTATATCTAATTGTATGTTTAGATAACGGCTTTTTTTTAAAACTTATTACTTTAATACATTAATATGTAATAAGTTGAAAGTGATAAAGAGGATAAAATTTAGTCTTAAGGAGGATTATTTATGAAAAAAAGTTTAAAGAAAGTTTTAAGCTTAGGATTAGTATCCGTAATGACGGCCAGTTTATTCGTAGGCTGTGGGAAAAAAGGCAGTGGTTCTGATGAATTTATTATCGGGGGACTTGGACCACTCAGCGGAAAAGCAGCTTCTTATGGTTTATCTGTAAAACAAGGTGCACAAATTGCAGTAGAAAAGATTAACGCAGAAGGTGGGGTAAAAGTTGGAGATAAAACGATTCAATTAAATTTAAATTTTGTTGATGATGAAGCTTCTCCTGAAGTAGCTGTTTCAGCCTATAACACCGTAATGGATAAAGGAGCTCAGGCCATACTTGGTGCAGTTACCAGCGATGCTCATATGGCGATTACAGATTTGACAAATGAAGATGGTATTCTTACAATCACACCATCCGCTTCTATAGCTGGTGCCACCGCTTATCCTAACATTTTCAGATTATGTTTTACCGATCCGGTGCAAGGTATAACAATGGCTAAATATGCCGTGGAAACTTTAGGACATAAGAAAATAGCTGTTATCTATAATAACTCCGATCCATACAGTACAGGTGTTAAGGACGCATTTAATGACGAAGTAGCAAAACTTGGGGGAGAAATTGTTTCCAGTGAAGCCTTTGAAAAAGATGCAGTTGACTTTAGTACACAATTAACTAAAATTAAAGGTTCCGGTGCAGAAATTATCTTTGTTCCTACTTATTATACGGAAGCTTCTTATATTGCTACTCAGGCAGATGAATTGAATGTGGGCCTTCCATTTATCGGTTCTGATGGATGGGACGGCATTCTTGCTCAGGTAGTTGATGCAAAAGTATTAGAAGGATCTGTATTTTTAAGTCCCTTTGTAGCAACAGATGAGAACCCAGATGTTCAATCATTTGTAGAAGCTTATCAGAAAAATTACAAAGCAGTTCCCGACCAATTCGCTGCAGATGGTTATGATGTAGTATACTTAATTAAAGCAGCTTTGGAAGAAGCAGGTACTATAGAAAGCGAAGATTTAATTGCAGCTATGACACAGATTAAAGTAGATGGTCTTACCGGTTCTGTATCCTTTGATGAAGATGGTGAGCCAAATAAAGGTGCAAAATTCGTTAAAATTGAAAATGGTAAGTATGTAGCAATAACTGTTGAATAAATAAAATGATCTAAATTTGCAAATAGGAATGAATAAACAAAAGGAGATTCTTGGGATTTCTACAATTACGAAAAATTCTATTGTGATATCCTAATAGTCTCCTTTTTAAATTATATCAATGATTGTTCAGACTTTATGTTCATGCAATACTATGAAAACAATCTGAGATTTTTCGCTTGGCGCAGAACAATTCGCAATGAATTATAATACTCGGTTCTGAGCGTAGCGAAGAATCTTAGGGAAGAAGTAAAGGTTGATTTTATTACAAAGTAAATTACATGGAAAAAGAAAAAGGAAGAAGAGGTGAAATTAAATGGGAAGTATACTGGAACAATTAATTAACGGATTGCGTTCAGGAAGTATTTATGCGTTAATTGCCTTAGGTTATACCATGGTATATGGTATTGCAAAGATGATTAATTTCGCCCATGGAGATATTATAATGGTAGGTGCTTATGCCTTGTATGTGCTGGTAGCCTTACTAAATGTGCCTGTTATAGCGGCAGTTATTTTAACAATTATTATTTGCGGTGTACTTGGCATTATAATTGAAAAAGTTGCTTATAAACCCCTAAGAAAGGCACCTGCTTTATCAGTGCTGATTACTGCAATTGGTATGAGTTTCTTTTTACAAAGTGTTGCCTTACTGATTTTTAAACCAAATCCAATTGCTTTTAAATCCATTATTAAGATAAATTCCGTTCGTATTGGCGGTATTACTATATCGGGTATATCTCTTGTTACATTTATCATAACCTTCATTTGTATGATTGGCTTAACCTATTTTATTAATAAGACCAAAACAGGTTCAGCAATGAAAGCCGTATCAGAAGATAAAGCGGCAGCAGAACTAATGGGTATCAATGTAAATCGTACCATCTCTATTACATTTGCAATAGGCTCAGCTCTAGCAGCTGTTGCAGGAATTCTGTTTGTATGTCAGTATCAGTCAATCCAACCTACCTTGGGTGCACTTCCCGGTATCAAAGCTTTTGTTGCTGCTGTACTTGGTGGTATTGGCAGTATCCCCGGAGCTATGATTGGCGGCTTGGCACTAGGGCTTATAGAGAGTATTTCAAAAGCATATATCTCCTCACAGCTTTCCGATGCTATTGTATTCGGAGTTTTAGTAGTGGTACTATTGGTGAAGCCTTCAGGACTTCTGGGCAAAAACAGAATTGAGAAAGTGTAGGTGGAACAATGAAAAAGGATAAAAAAATTACCAACAGCAATAGTATATTTACTCTAAAGAACATAATTTTTGTAATATGTTTGATTATAGGATATTTTGTACTTACCTTTTTAGCAGAAGGGGACCTTTTAAGCCGTCAAAGTAGATCCTTAATCGTTCCAATGGGTATTAATATTATCCTTGCAGTATCCTTAAGCCTTACAGTTGGATTCCTTGGAGAACTGTCCCTGGGTCATGCGGGCTTTATGGCTATTGGTGGATATACAGGTGCTTTAATTACTCTTCATATGAATTTACCAAAAGGTTTAGAGTTCACATTGGCTTTAATAGCCGGGGGAACTATGGCAGCAATCTTTGGTTTTCTTATCGGCCTTCCGGTATTGAGACTAAAAGGAGATTATCTTGCCATCGTTACCTTAGCATTTGGTGAAATTATACGTTCTGTTCTTACATCTCTTAAATTTACAGGGGGTGCCCAGGGCTTAACCAAGATACCAAGATACTCTAATTATACCTGGGTATATATTGTAATGATTTTAACGGTAGTGCTGATCTCCAATTTTGTTAAATCCAGACATGGCAGGGCTATTATATCTGTTCGTGAAAATTATATTGCAGCAGAATCTATTGGTATTAAAGTAAGTAAATATAAAGTTATGGCATTTGTGATTGCCGCTTTCTTTGCCGGTGTTGCCGGTGTATTCTATGGACATAACTTAAGTATATTAAAACCCAGTGACTTTGATTATAACAAATCTATTGAAATACTTGTTATTGTAGTTCTTGGTGGTATGGGCAATATTAAAGGATCTATTATAGCAGCAATTGCTCTTACCTTTTTACCGGAAATGCTTCGTTCCGTAGATGAATTCAGAACACTGCTATATGCAGTCGTTTTAATTGCTATGATGTTATTCCGTTCCTCAGGGTTTAAAACAAAGCTGGAAGAGAGCGGTAAGTTACCAAAGTTTATGAAACCTAATAGGAAACATGCAAAATAACGAAAGGAGGAGAAAATATGGCATTATTAGAAGTTAAAAATTTAGGTATCTCCTTCGGAGGTTTGCGGGCAGTAGATGATGTAAACTTAAGCATCGAGGAAGGTCAGTTATATGGTTTAATCGGACCAAATGGTGCCGGTAAAACAACCGTGTTTAATCTGCTTACGGGAGTTTATCAGCCAACAACGGGAACTATTAAAATCAATGGTGAAAATGTAGTTGGAAAATCCCCTTCTGAAATCTGTCAGGCAGGGATTGCAAGAACATTTCAGAACATACGGTTATTTAAGAAAATGACCGTATTGGATAATGTAAAAACAGCATTTCATAATGAAACTCAATATAACCTGGTTACAAGTTTTCTTCGTCTTCCAAAGTATTTTAAGTTGGAGAAAGAAATGACGGAGAAAGCCATGGAGATTTTAAAGGTATTTAATTTAGATGGGGAAGCAAATTATTTGGCAAGTAACCTTCCTTACGGCAAGCAAAGAAAGTTAGAGATTGCAAGGGCACTGGCTACCAATCCTAAACTATTATTATTAGACGAACCGGCAGCAGGCATGAACCCTAATGAAACAGCAGAATTAATGGATACGATCCGTTTGGTTCGTGACAGGTATCATATTACCATTCTACTAATTGAACATGACATGAAATTGGTGACTGGGATATGTGAGAAGATCTTGGTGCTAAACTTTGGTACAGAACTTGCATCGGGAACTCCGGAAGTGGTACTGAATAATCCGGAAGTTGTTACAGCATATCTTGGTGAATAAACTTTAGTCAAATGGTTTAGAAGGGAATGGAGGAAATCCAATGGCAATGTTAACTATAAATAATCTGGAAGTATATTATGGTGTGATTCAAGCCATAAAGGGCGTCTCTTTTGAAGTAAAAGAAGGAGAAGTTATTGCTTTAATCGGAGCAAATGGCGCAGGAAAAACAACCATCCTTCATACAATTACCGGCTTGATTTCACCAAAAGCTGGCAGTATTGAATTTGAAGGTCATGATCTAACCAAAATACCCGCCCATAACATAGTATCTTTAGGAATGGCCCATGTTCCGGAAGGAAGAAGAATCTTTCAGGAATTATCCGTTTTTGAGAATCTAAAACTGGGTGCTTATACGAGAAAAGATAAAAATGAAATCTCAGAAACTTTAGAGAAAGTATATCTGCGCTTTCCGCGTTTAAAAGAAAGAAAGAACCAGATAGCAGGTACATTAAGCGGTGGTGAACAACAGATGTTAGCTATGGGACGTGCGCTGATGTCACATCCTAAAATTATATTAATGGACGAACCCTCTATGGGACTTTCGCCTCTTTTTGTTTCTGAAATATTTGATATAATTAAAGAAATAAGCGATAATGGAACTACGGTATTATTGGTAGAGCAAAATGCGAAAAAAGCATTATCCATTGCTGATCGTGCATATGTTTTAGAGACGGGAAAAATTGTCTTAGAAGGCGATGCGGAGGAAATGATGAATAACGACTCCGTGAAGAAGGCATATTTAGGAGAATAGTATTTACCATGATTCCCCATTAATATAAGAGGAGGTGCAGAATGGAACATTATGTAATTACAATTGCAAGGGGCTACGGCAGCGGCGGTAGAACTATGGGAAAAATGCTTGCTGAAGAGTTAGGCATACATTATTATGACAGAGAGCTGCTTAGATTGGCATCAGATGAAAGCGGCATTAATGAAGAACTGTTTGGAAGAGCAGATGAGCAATTAAAGAAAAGCTTACTATATAAAATAATGCGTAAAGAATATAAAGGCGAATTAATTCCACCTGACAGGGAAGATTTTGTCTCTAACGATAATTTATATAATTATCAGGCAAAGGTTATTCGTGAACTGGCGGAACAGGAATCCTGTATTATTGTAGGACGTTGTGCAGATTATATCCTAAAGGACATGAAGAATGTGGTTAAAATATTTGTCTATGCATCTTTAGATGACTGCGTTGCCAGATTAACGGACATGTACAGCATGCCTCCAAAAGAATTGGAAAAGAAAATTCAGTCCATCGACAAGCGTAGAGCGGAATATTATAGATACTACACCGGTAGAGATTGGCAGGATGCCAGAAATTATGACTTATGCTTTAACAGTATGCAGCTTGGTTTTGATAAATGTGTGGAAATAGTTAAAAATTATCTGGATATAAGGCTATCGTAGTACATTAATGAATTTATTCATAAATAAATTTTACGAATGATGAGGCTGGAATATGAAAAAATATTATTAATGGTTATATTAATCTTTTCTGTTGCTTTTTTACAACAAATAAAGTTTATGGTAATGAGGGAATTAGCACGGATTCCAATGAGATGATACCTGTTGATTCCCCCAAAGGTTATCAAACCTATGATTTAGTTTTACCCGATGGTACGAACTTAAAGGCGGAGGCTCTTATAAAAAAGCAAGCCACTGCTGACACACCAGGGGAAGTATGTTTAGGTTTTTATATCTATATAGACGAGGATACTCGTACAGATTATGGTGGAATGGAGATTAATATTCCGGAAGTGGTCGAGATAAAAAATTATCAGTTTATTGTAAAGGAAATTGGTGGATTTAATCGTTTCAGTAATATGGCAATAAATCTACCCTCTCAGCTAGAAATCATCGAAGAAGATTCTTTTACCAGTATGACGAATTTCAGAATTACCATTCCAGCTTCGGTAAAAAAGATCGGGGAAGATTGTTTTACATGGTTTATTATAATAAAGCTTGGCATTTAATTGATACAGGGCATGGAAGTATTAAATATGTGAACGATTATGGTAAAGGTGAGGATGACAATGAATATCTCTCTTCCTTCGATATGACTTGGAAGGCATGGACTTTAAGTGAACAGGATAGACCAATGGTAATAGAGAATGTTATTCCAGTAAAACCTACAGATAAGGCGGCCTATTCCACTCATTAATACTCATTTGCAATATCAGCAGATAATTACTATGTTTTGTAATTTATCTGCTGATGCTGTGTTATGTTAAGTATTGTAAACAGTAGGATATTCACAAAGGAGAACAAATCTTTTTTGAACTTAGGTTGAAAAGCGAGTTTTCAGCCAGCAATTTGTGCTTATGGACGAAATTGCTATTATTATTTAATGGTGCTAAGGTGCCGGAATCGAGGTTAATATGATTTCAGATAAAATGATTGGATTGGTACAAAACAGTTCTGTTATTCGTGCCATGTTTGAAGAAGGAAAGAGACTTGCTGATATTTATGGGGCAGAGAATGTATACGACTTTAGTTTGGGAAATCCAAGTGTAGAGCCCCCTAAAAAAATAAAAGAAGAGATTTTGAATATTATTAATACGGAAGAGGCTAATTTAGTCCATGGATATATGAGCAATTCAGGGTATGAAGACGTAAGAACAGCAATTGCAGATTCTCTTAATAAAAGATTTCAAACTTCTTTTAGCAGAGAGAATATCATTATGACAGTTGGTGCAGCAGGTGGGTTAAACGTTATTCTTAAGACTTTACTAAACCCTGGAGATGAAGTGATTGTTTTTGCACCTTTCTTTGGTGAATACCGTAGTTACGTGGATAACTTTGATGGAAAATTAGTCGTGGTATCTCCTAATACCCTTGATTTTCAACCTAACCTGGCGGAATTTGAAACTAAAATTACAGAGAGAACCAAAGTCATTATCGTAAATACTCCGAATAATCCTACAGGCGTAGTATATTCCGAGGCCACCGTGAAAGGATTAGCAGATGTCTTAAACAGAAAGCAAAAGGAATTGGGAAATTCCATATATCTAATCTCCGATGAACCATATCGAGAACTGGTATATGATGGAGTAGAAGTACCATACTTAACAAAGTACTATAACAATACAATTGTGGGTTATTCTTTCAGTAAATCTTTATCTTTGCCTGGTGAGCGAATCGGATATTTGGTAATTCCCAATGAGGTGGATGATTATACCAATGTAATAGGAGCTGCCAATGTAGCCAATCGTATCTTAGGCTTTGTAAATGCCCCTTCCTTAATGCAAAGGGTAGTTGCAAGATGTCTGGATGCTGAGGTAGATGTGGCTTCTTATAATAGAAACCGTGAATTACTCTATAATAGCTTGAGGCAGTATGGATATACTTGTATTAAGCCGGAAGGTGCTTTTTATTTATTCGTAAAAGCTTTGGAAGAAGATGATAAAGCATTTGCGGTAGCAGCCAAAAACCATAATATATTAATTGTACCTGGTTCTTCTTTTGGATGTCCGGGATATTGTAGAATTGCTTACTGCGTAGCTTATGAAACCATTCAACGCTCCTTACCGGGATTTGAGAAATTGGCAAAGGAGTACAAAAGTACAGATAGGAGTTAATTATGAGTACCTGGGAGAAAAACATAAGAAAAGTAGTGCCCTATGTTCCCGGAGAACAACCGAATATACCGGGAATGATTAAACTAAATACCAATGAGAACCCTTATCCTCCTGCTCCGGGAGTGGTCCGGGCCCTACAGGATATTCAGATCGATAGATTAAGACTATATCCGGATCCTACTGCTAAATTGTTAACAGATGCTTTAGCAGATTATTATAAAGTAGGAAAAAAACAGATATTTGTTGGAGTTGGCTCCGATGATGTGCTTGGAATGGCTTTTTTAACGTTCTTTAACTCCGATAAACCAATACTATTTCCAGACATTACTTATTCTTTCTATGATGTGTGGGCAGAGCTTTTTTCTATACCTTATGAAAGACCTAAGTTAGACTACAACTTTAGAATCGTAAAAGAAGACTATTATAAAGAAAATGGAGGAGTGGTTATAGCCAATCCTAATGCCCCTACCTCCATATATGAAGAACTGGATACTCTAAGAGATATTATAGAACATAATCAGGATTGTGTGGTAATTATTGATGAGGCCTATGTAGATTTTGGAGGAACCAGTGCCGCTCACCTAATAAACGAATATGACAACCTTTTGGTGGTACAAACCTTTTCAAAATCCAGATCCATGGCCGGAATGCGAATTGGCTATGCCTTCGGAAGTGAAAAATTAATCCGCGCCTTAAATGACGTAAAGTATTCCTACAATTCTTATACCATGAATCAAACCTCTATATACCTTGGAGTGGAGGCCGTAAAAAATAAGGCATATTTTGAAGAATGCACTTCAAAAATTATGAAGACCAGAAGCCGAGTTATGAACGAACTAAAAGAATTGGGCTTCACTTTTCCAGACTCCAAAACCAACTTTATTTTTGCAACCCATGAATCCATTCCAGCAGAAGAACTCTATACTGCACTAAGGGAACAGAAGGTATTTGTGCGATATTTTAAAAAACCCCGTATTGACAACTATCTCCGCATTACTGTCGGAACAGATAAAGAAATGGATATATTATTGAAATTTTTAAAAGAATATATTAATAATAGAAAGTAATATAAAAAATGGACTTGTATTAAACTATTGATACAAGTCCATTTGTATATAAGCAGACAGAGCATCGGAAACTGCTTTTAAGCCTCATACTCAGCCAGTTTGTATATCACCGACACATTATAAATATCATAAACAAACAACGACTCAACACACAGCTTTGCCCTCATAACCTAAATTGACCTACGAGAGGGTGGGATGTTGTATAGTTCGAGTGACTTTGGGAAATTCGTATTAGAACCATCGAATTCCCCTACGGAACACGAACCATACAACATCCCATCCTCCCGTAGGTCTCACTATCCCTTATCAGGCAAAGCGTCCCCCTAAATGAATAAAAAGTAAGAAAATTGAGCCTAATATACTATTCCTGGAAACCGAAATTTCCGATATGGACTTTGACTATTAATTTTAGTTGTGGTATTATATACCTTAAATGAAGTTACTGCTTGAAGGAGGAACTGCCGTGGATAAAGATGGCATAAAAGACGAAATACTAGTTGGGAACGAAAACAAAGAGGATGCAGAAAAAGAGACAGTATCCAAGAACTTTATAGAGCAAATAATTGAAAAAGATTTAAGCGAGGGCCATTGCAGGGCTATAACCACAAGGTTTCCACCGGAACCCAATGGATATCTGCATATTGGACATGCTAAGTCTATCTTGTTAAATTATGGACTGGCACAAAAATATGGCGGTAAATTTAATTTAAGATTTGATGATACCAATCCAACCAAGGAAAAAACAGAATTTGTAGAATCCATCATAGCTGATGTTAAGTGGCTTGGCGGAGATTTTGAAGATAGATTGTTCTTTGCGTCTGATTATTTTGAACAGATGTATGAAGCAGCTGTTAAATTAATCAAGAAAGGCAAAGCCTATGTCTGTGAATTAACGGCTGACCAGATTCGTGAATACCGGGGTACCTTGACAGAACCAGGAAAAAATAGTCCTTATAGGGAACGTTCGGTAGAAGAAAATCTAAAATTATTCGAAGAAATGAAAGATGGAAAATATGAAGATGGTTCCAAAGTATTGAGGGCGAAGATTGATATGACGTCCCCTAATATTAATATGAGAGATCCGATTATTTATCGTATTGCCAGAATGCATCATCATAATACTGGGGATAAGTGGTGTATCTATCCTATGTATGATTTTGCACATCCTATAGAAGATGCTATTGAAGGCATTACCCATTCTATTTGTACTTTGGAATTTGAAGATCACAGACCACTATATGACTGGGTGGTTGATGAAGTAGAATATGAAAATCCACCAAAGCAGATCGAATTTGCTAAATTATATTTAACCAACGTAATTACAGGGAAAAGATATATCAAGAGGCTGGTGGAAGAAGGAATCGTTGACGGCTGGGATGATCCTAGATTAGTATCTATCAGCGCTTTAAGAAGAAGAGGATTTACACCGGAATCCATTAAGATGTTCATGGAGTTATGTGGCGTGTCTAAAAGTAACAGTTCCGTGGATTATGCCATGTTAGAATACTGTATCAGAGAAGATCTTAAATTGAAAAAATCCAGAGTAATGGCGGTATTAGATCCAATCAAATTGGTAATTACCAATTATCCTGAAGGACAGGTTGAATATGTAGATGTGCCTAATAATCAGGAGAACGAAGAAATGGGAACAAGACAAGTTCCATTTTGTCGTGAGTTATATATAGACAGAGAAGATTTTATGATCGAACCACCAAAGAAATATTTCCGCTTATATCCGGGAAATGAGGTCCGTTTAATGCATGCTTACTTTGTAACATGTACGGATTACATTACAGATGAAACCGGTAAAGTAACAGAAGTTCACTGTACTTATGATCCGGAAACAAAGAGCGGTTCCGGCTTTACAGGACGTAAAGTAAAAGGTACCATTCACTGGGTTGCACAGCCAACTGCTGTGAAAGCAGAAGTAAGATTGTACGAGAATATTGTAGATGAAGAAAAAGGCGTATATAATGAGGACGGAAGTTTAAATCTGAATCCAAATTCCATTACTGTTTTAAAAGAATGTTTCGTAGAGCCTAGTGTGGAGAATGCAAAAGCATATGACAGTTTCCAATTTTTAAGACATGGCTATTTTTGCGTTGATGCAAAAGATTCAGAAACGGGGCACTTGGTATTTAATCGAATTGTGTCTTTAAAGAGCTCATATAAGCCTGTTTAGAGGAGGATAAAGAATGGCTAATTTATTTTCAGGATTAGAGGCCTTTGGCCTGGGGAAAATGTCTGATTTGGATGTATATGCTTCAGAAGATAAGAATAACAAAAAGTCAGAGAATTCTGCAGAGGCAAATGAAAAAGAAAAGATAGTAGAAGCAGATTTTCTTTTTGACAAAACGTATACATGCCCTGTTTGTGAGAAAGAATTTAAAGTAAAGACAATTAAAACAGGTAAAATCAAACTGGTTTCCGCAGACACAGATTTACGACCAAAATATCAAAATGTAGATTCATTAAAATACGATGCGGTTGTTTGCCCTCATTGTGGATATTCTGCATTAAACCGTTTCTTTAATTACATGACTTCAGCACAGGCTAAATTAATCAGAGAACAAATTTCAACTTCATTTAAAGGAATTAATGAGAATTGTGATGAATATACTTATGATGATGCCATTGCACGTCATAAACTGGCCTTGGTTAACACCATAGTGAAAAAGAGCAAAATCAGTGAGCGTGCTTATACTTGTCTAAAGACAGCATGGCTCCTTAGGGGAAAGGCAGAAACCTTGCCGGAGGATACTCCTGACTATGATGAGCAGATTGAGCAGTTACAGATTGAGGAGTTAGAATTCTTAACTAACGCTTATGAAGGTTTTACGGATGCGTTTTCTAAGGAAATGTTTCCTATGTGCGGAATGGATGAACATACAGTAACCTATCTGGTAGCGGATTTAGCCAGAAGAGTAGGAAAGCATGATGAAGCCAGCAGATGGATATCAAAAGTTCTGATAGCCAGAAACGCCAATGAGAGAATTAAAGCAAAAGCAAGAGATTTAAAAGAATTATTAAAGAATAAATAATATGCTGTTGCAGTATAAAGAATTGTCATTCTAAGAGCATAATAAAGCAAAGATTATGCTTGAAGAATCCTATAATAAGAATAGATTCTTCACATTTTGCCCACCTAAGAACTTAGAATGACAGCTTTATGCCAACAGCTTTTTTGCTTTAAAGGATACTGTTGGTTTTTGTTATACTGCGGGGCAACGCATCCTTGGAATTTTTCCAAGGTTCATTGTTATTACGGTAATCAAATTTATCAATAAACCATTCCAAATCATCTTTTACACGTTTTATATTACAAAAATACAAATCATTTAGTTCATTTATAAATTGTTCTAATAGATTTCCATTTAAATATTTGGATGCTTCTTCATAAAGAAGTCCATAATGAGAGGTACAAAATCCTTTGGAATTGGAAAACCTGCTGCGAAATTGGTCATCATTTTTATAAAGTGAGAATATGGTAGCGATATAACGCTCAAATGTAGTATTAATTTTGCTGCAGATAAAACAGGAAGATTCTAACTTTTTTATATAAGAAGCAACAGCTGATGGTTCTTGCTTTTTTTTGAATAGAGAAGCAGAGGTTTTCACTTTGTTAGAGGAGAGTGACTCCAAGTGTTGTATGGTTTTATCCATATGGGTTTTTAATATGAGAGCTAAACCAAGGCGATTCTGATTTTCATACAGCAGCCTTAAATGGTGATTACAAAAGCCAACTTTATCGGTTTCTTCTCTTATATCATCCTCCATATAACTTGGCCCCATGGTGAATTCAATGGCATTCGTTTCCAATGTTTTTATCATAAGGCATAGGGGGCATTCACAATCATCTAAGAACGCGTCGTTAACTGGAATGGTGTACAGTTTTTCTTTCATTTGAAACCTGCCTTTACTTTTTGACTCATTATACCATTTGGGGTAAACCTATTCAAGTGTAGATAATTACAGGCAAATATCTTGTCCAAAATGAATTATTTATCCGCTGATAAGATAGATTTTAAAGAACTTTCGAGGAATAATAATGAAAAAGTGAGAAATAATAAGAAATAAAGAGTAAACAAGAGAAAGACAACTAAAGGACATGAATTCAAGGAAAATTAAAACAGAAGTACATTTGCATATTAAAAACAAATTTACTAATATATAACTTATCAGTTAGCACTCAATCGAAGCGAGTGCTAATAACATGAAAAGGCATAAAGAGTCTATCAAAAAGAAAGCCTTAGAACTGTATATCAAAATGTTTAAGGAGGAAAATGATATGAAGTTAGTACCATTAGGAGACAAAGTAGTATTAAAACAACTACTGGCAGAAGAAACAACAAAATCAGGTATTGTTTTACCGGGTCAGGCAAAAGAAAAGCCACAACAAGCTGAGGTTATTGCAGTTGGACCGGGCGGAGTGGTAGACGGCAAAGAAGTTACAATGCAAGTGAAAGCAGGAGATAAAGTTATTTTCTCCAAATATGCCGGAACTGAAGTTAAATTAGAAGATGAAGAGTTTATTGTAGTAAAACAAAACGATATCGTTGCTATCGTTGAAGACTAATTATGAGAACAGTTTGAAGATAAGTATTTTCAAATTTATTAAAAAGGTGCTAAAGCGCTAGAATCGGAGGTTTGACATGGCTAAAGAAATTAAATATGGTGCAGAAGCTAGAGCTGCATTAGAAACAGGTGTAAATAAATTAGCAGATACAGTAAAGGTTACATTAGGACCAAAAGGTAGAAATGTTGTTTTAGATAAATCATTTGGATCACCACTTATTACAAACGATGGTGTTACCATTGCAAAAGAAATTGAATTAGAAGATGCATTTGAGAATATGGGTGCACAATTAGTTAAAGAAGTTGCAACTAAAACAAACGATGTAGCAGGTGATGGTACAACTACAGCTACAGTTTTAGCACAGGCAATGATACATGAAGGTGTTAAGAACCTTGCAGCAGGAGCAAACCCAATTATTTTAAGAAGAGGTATGCAAAGAGCTACAGATTGTGCAGTGGAAGCTATTAAATCCATGAGCTCTAAGATTACTGGTAAGTCTCAAATCGCAAGAGTTGCAGCAATTTCTGCCGGAGATGATACAGTTGGTGAAATGGTAGCAGATGCTATGGAGAAAGTTTCTAACGATGGTGTAATTACTATTGAAGAATCTAAGACCATGATGACTGAGCTTGATTTAGTAGAAGGTATGCAATTTGACAGAGGATATGTATCTGCTTATATGTGTACTGATATGGACAAAATGGAAGCTAACTTAGAAAATCCATATATTTTAATTACAGATAAGAAGATTTCTAATATTCAGGAAATCCTTCCTTTATTAGAACAAATCGTACAATCTGGTGCCAGATTATTAATTATTGCTGAAGATGTAGAAGGAGAAGCTTTAACAACTTTAGTAATTAATAAATTAAGAGGAACTTTCCAAGTAGTTGCTGTAAAAGCTCCTGGATATGGTGACAGAAGAAAAGCTATGTTACAGGATATCGCTATCTTAACAGGTGGTACTGTAATTTCTGATGAGCTAGGATTAGACTTAAAAGAAACTACTATAGATCAACTTGGACGTGCAAAATCTGTTAAAGTTCAAAAAGAAAACACTATCATCGTAGATGGTGAAGGAAATAAAGATGAAATTACAGCAAGAATTTCTCAAATCAGAGCTCAAATCGAAGAAACTACTTCCGAATTTGATAAAGAAAAGTTACAGGAAAGACTTGCTAAATTAGCTGGTGGTGTAGCTGTTATCCGTGTTGGTGCTGCTACAGAAACAGAAATGAAAGAAAAGAAACTTCGTATGGAAGATGCTCTTGCAGCTACCAGAGCAGCTGTAGAAGAAGGCATCGTAGCAGGCGGTGGATCTGCTTATATCCACGCATCTAAAGAAGTAGCTAAATTAGCTGCATCCTTAGAAGGTGATGAAAAGACCGGTGCTAACATAATCTTAAAAGCATTAGAATCTCCATTATACAGCATTGTTGACAATGCGGGACTAGAAGGCTCCGTTGTTGTAAGTAAAGTAAGAGATTCTAAGACGGGAGCAGGTTTCAACGCTCTTACAGAAAAATATGTAGATATGGTAGAAGAAGGAATTCTTGATCCTGCTAAGGTTACAAGAAGTGCACTTCAAAATGCAACCAGTGTTGCATCTACATTATTAACAACAGAATCTGTTGTTGCTAATATTAAATCCAACGAACCGGTTATGCCAGCAGGTGGAGCAGGCGGAATGGGAATGATGTAATAGAAAACCTTCTATAAAACATAACACCCTTTATAGCAAGGGGCTTTTGCAATAAGAATGCCAAATTTGCAAAAGCTCCTTGTTTTTGTATAAAATAATTTCTAATACATGCTTTTACTTTTGTCTATTTTTTAGTATAATGGTTGATAGGACATAATAATGAACCAGGCAGGTTGCTATAAGATGTAAAATCATTATTATAAAGTAAAAAATAGCATGTATAAAACAAGTAGGAGGATGGGTTAATGAATGAATTATATGCAGAAGCCGGAGTGAAACGAAAAGATACTATCGGTACTTATGCTTTACGGTTCATATTAATTTTTGTAGCTATACTTTCTTTCCTTTTAGCATCACTTAATACCATAATGCTAATTATAGGAACAGTACTAATTGTTCTAATCGTATTCATGTTTCCACGATTAAATGTAGAATATGAATATGTTTTTTGTGATGGTCAATTGGATTTTGATAAAATAATGGGTAATGCTAAAAGAAAAACTGCATTAAAAATTGACTTTGAACAGGTAGAGATTATGGCTCCTCACGGTTCCCATGAACTAGATTCCTATTCACAGGGAAATCTGGCTACAAAAGATTTTACTTCACGGGGAAAAGATATAAAACCATATGTAATTATATATAGGAATGGTGAGACAAAATTAAGAATCCTGTTTGAACCAAATGAAAAGATGCTTGGCTGTATTAAAATGAAGAGTCCGAGAAAGCTTGTTTCATATTAGAAAGTGTATGGATTCAAGTTTAACGGCAATAATAGAAAGAATCAAACGTATAGGTTTGGTTCTTTTTTTCGTACTAATATTACAGCATGAATAAAAATGGAATATTCACTAAAACAACAAACAATAATCACAGTTTTATTGTAATTTTGCATGAAAAATGATATAATTATTACGTACTTAAAATAATAAATAACAGCAGGAGGGAATTTTATGAATGTACAAATTATTCCACTAATTATTGTTATTATCTACATGCTATGCATGCTTTTAGTTGGTTATCTAACCAATAAGCTTGCAATCAAAGACAGTACGGATTACATGCTGGCAGGACGAAGAATGGGACTGTTTATGGTAGCCTCTTCCCTTTCAGCAAACAACATTGGCGGAGGAAGTACCACAGGTGTTGCTGCTAAGGCATTCTCAGGATGGGGATTAAGTGCAGCATGGTATGTATTAGCTGCTGCAGTAGCAATGATTCCATTAGCCTATTTTGCTCCTAAGATTCGAAAAACTATGGCGGTTACTATTCCCGAAGTCGTGAACCGTAGATTCGGGAATGCAGCAGGCACATTCACAGCAGTACTTAATGTTGTGTCCTTATTCTGTCTTACGGCATCACAGATTATGGCCTCTGGTTCTGTAGTCAGTTCATTAACGGGATTGCCTCTAAATGTATGCATTATTTTAGCAGGTTTTGTTGTAATTGCATACACTACCATGGGTGGTATGTTAGCAGATGCCATTACGGATGTCGTACAATATTTAATAATTTTTCTTGGATTATTAATTTCCCTGCCTTTTGTTATTCACGGTGCCGGTGGAATAGCGGCAATATCAGCAGCTCTTCCCCCAGCAGAATTAAACTTTACGAAAGTCGGCGCTATGACAATTCTTGGTCTGATATTTAATTATTTTTGTACATTTCTTTCCGGTCCGGAAATGGTAAGTCGATTTTCAGCATCGGAAGATGCAAAAACAGCTCAAAAAGCCTCCATATTATCTGCAATCATGATGGCACTTTTGGCATTCATACCTACCGTTATCGGTTTAGTTGCCCTTGCTGAGAATCCCGGATTGGATAATGGAGCAGGTACAACCGCATTAATGTTTGCCACCACTAAATATGCACCTTCTTTTATTACAGGTGCGGTTGCAGCAGCAATTGTTGCAGCAACTATGTCCAGTGCAGACTCTAACTTGCTATGTGCTTCTACAATCATTATCAAGGATATTTATCAGAAATATATAAATCCTGACGTGGAAGATAAGAAAATTATATTTCTTACAAGAGCAAGTAATATTACAATCTGTGTAATAAGTATGGTTATTGCATTATTTAATATAAGCCTTGTAACTTTAAACTTATTTGCATTTGCCCTAAGGTCTGCAGGTCCTTTTGCAGCATACGGATTAGGACTGTCTGTTAAAAACGCAACCAAGAATGCAGGCATCATTTCTATTATTGTTGGGTCGGTAGCAGTTATTTTCTGGCAGCTTCAAGGATCGCCTTTTGGTATATTGCCTATCGTATTCGGTTCCTTCTTAGGAATTGTGGCTTTCTTTGTTACAACCTGGATTGAAAGAGCTATGGGTAAACCGGCAGCACCGTCACCTTATTTAGAATAACTATGAAATTTATAGCAGAAAGCACCAAACTTTGGGATTGGTGCTTTTTTTAAAACACAAAAGCTATCATAATGTCTTTCGGTGGTTGACAAGTCCTAAAATATTCGTTATACTTGTAAAAATCAATTTAATAATATAACATTTTAATATAAGGAAAGAGAGGCTATTTGCATGGGAATAATAATTGGTGAAGGCATTACTTTTGACGATGTCTTGTTAGTGCCAGCTTATTCAGAAGTAATTCCAAATGAGGTAGATGTATCCACATATTTAACTAAATCCATTAAGCTGAATATTCCAATGATGAGCGCGGGAATGGACACAGTTACTGAACATAGAATGGCCATAGCTATGGCGAGACAGGGTGGCATTGGTGTTATTCATAAGAATATGTCTATTGAGCAACAAGCAGAAGAAGTGGATAAAGTAAAACGATCTGAAAACGGCGTAATTACAGATCCTTTTTTCTTATCACCGGAGCATACTTTAGAAGATGCCAATAATTTAATGTCGAAATTTAGAATCTCAGGAGTCCCAATTACAGAGGGTAAGAAGTTAGTGGGAATTATTACTAACCGTGACCTAAAGTTTGAAACGGACTTTTCTAAAAAAATCAAAGAATCTATGACTTCAGAAGGTCTGATTACTGCAATGGAAGGAATCACCTTAGAAGAAGCCAAGAAGATATTAGCCTCTGCCCGTAAAGAAAAATTACCTATCGTAGATAAAAGAGGTAATTTAAAAGGGCTTATTACCATTAAAGATATTGAAAAACAAATTAAGTATCCTTTATCAGCAAAGGATTCACAAGGCAGATTAAGATGTGCAGCGGCAGTTGGTGTAACCGCTAATATTTTAGACCGTGTGGAAGCCTTAGTGAACGCAAAGGTGGATGCGATTGTAATAGATACTGCCCATGGACATTCTGCAAATGTTTTAAAAGTAATTAGAATGGTTCATGAAACTTATCCAGAACTTCAAATTATTGCAGGTAACGTAGCAACCGGTGAAGCAACAAAAGCTTTAATTGATGCAGGTGTCAGTGCGGTTAAAGTAGGTATCGGACCCGGCTCAATCTGTACTACAAGAGTGGTAGCAGGTATTGGTGTACCACAGATTACAGCGATTATGGATTCCTATGCAGTAGCGAAAGAATATGGTATCCCAATTATTGCAGATGGAGGTATCAAGTATTCTGGAGATATTACAAAATCTATTGCAGCCGGTGCAAATCTTTGTATGATGGGAAGTATTTTTGCAGGATGTGATGAAAGTCCCGGAGAATTTGAATTATACCAAGGTAGAAAATATAAAGTATACCGTGGTATGGGTTCCATTGCAGCCATGGAAAATGGCAGCAGGGACAGATATTTCCAAACCAATGCCAAGAAACTGGTTCCAGAAGGTGTAGAAGGCCGTGTAGCTTACAAAGGAACAGTAGAAGATACCGTATTCCAATTGATAGGTGGTCTAAAATCCGGTATGGGCTACTGCGGAACTCAGACAATAGAAGACTTAAAACAAAATGGCCGCTTCGTTAAAATAACCGCTGCTTCCTTAAAAGAAAGTCATCCTCATGACATTCATATTACCAAGGAGGCACCAAACTACAGCGTAGAGGAATAGAAAAGAGTAAAAGGTGCCTCCTTGGAGGCTACCAAACTACAGCGTAGAGGAATAGAAAAGAGTAAAAGGTGCCTCCTTGGAGGCT
>NZ_DAMAUC010000014.1:0-465 GCF_032079385.1 Anaerocolumna sp. | reverse complement strand
ACCAAACTACAGCGTAGAGGAATAGAAAAGAGTAAAGGTGCCTCCTTGGAGGCTACCAAACTACAGTGTAGAGGAATAGAAGTAGATAAAAATTGGGCTGTTACAAAATGAAATAGGATACCGGATATAGAGGATTAAATTGATTTAACAATCCATATATCCGGTATGAAACATTCATTTTGTAACAGCCTATTATGTTTTATAGAAGTATTCCTCCGAATGAGTAAAACATGGACTTCTACATTTTAAATTGAACAAATGCTACACAATTATATTTATCATTGGCAACCAAGCCACAACTCTCATAAAACTTAACTGTAGATGTTTGATTTTCTGTAAGTAACACTTTTTGATAAACATCCTTATAGGCATTCATAACATAGTTCATCAACATGGAACCAAGCCCCTGCGAGACCGTTTCAAAGTCCGTGTAAACTCAAAAAACTGACATAAAATTTTAATAGT
>NZ_DAMAUC010000013.1:17409-114813 GCF_032079385.1 Anaerocolumna sp. | reverse complement strand
TTCTAGGCCGTTCAGGAGAAGTCCCGGGCATAGTTCTAGGCTGTGTAGGAGCTACAGGAGTGGTACCAGGCATAGTAGTTCTAGGCCGTTCAGGAGAAGTCCCGGGCATAGTTCTAGGCTGTGTAGGAGCTACAGGAGTGGTACCAGGCATAGTAGTTCTAGGCCGTTCAGGAGAAGTCCCGGGCATAGTTCTAGGCTGTGTAGGAGCTACGGGAGTGGTGCCAGGCATAGTAGTTCTAGGTCGTTCAGGAGTGGTGCCGGGCATAGTAGTTCTGGGCCGCTCAGGAGAAGTTCCGGGCATGGTTCTAGGCCGCTCTGGTGTTGTTGGAGTACTAGGCGGAACGTTCCTTTCCATATTTGTATTAGGAGTCGTTGTTCTTGGTGTTGTAGTACGACTAGGGCATCCTGGCTCTTCCGTTGTACCGACTTCAGTGGCGGCAGGTATAACCGTAGTATAGTTCGGAATACCCTTCCTTTCTGAAGTTTCAACAGTATTTTTAAAATCAAAAGGCTTTGCTGTCTGAGTATGATCTGGTTTCGAATAAGGTGAGAATTCAGAAAATGAATATCTCATTATAGCCTCCTTAAGTACATAAGTGCATTTTCATTTATCAATATATGCTATAACTTAGGAACCGTGCATAGTAATCAAAGAGGAAAGTTATAAAAATAGTAGGAATATTTAGATTTATATGGTAAAATACAATAATGTAAATAAATGACCCTATTTAGAAAGGCAAACCCATGGATTCCAATATTTTAAAAGCAATTAGTGAGAATTTGAATATAGATTTTATTGATATGGTAATAAGTAATCCGCCAAAAGATTCTGAATTAATAAAAGTAAAAATACGACCTGTTTTATTAAGAGACAATCTATTATATCAGGCCTCCGAATATCGTGGAAAACAAATTTTTCATACCAATTATAAGGAAGAAGAATTATTGGAAAAACTGCCGGATTGGTTGGAAAACAACATGAAACAGGCGGTTATGACCTGTAGAACTAAACAAATTAATATTTTAATCAGTAAGAAGGGAAAAGCTACTGTTAAGATTAAAAATATTGTGATACCGGATGACGGTAAAGAAAGAAGCGCTGACCTGCAGCATAACCGGGAAAAGGAATATATTTTAGCAGAAGGAAAGCCTGTTCCTTTTTTAATTGATCTGGGAGTTATGAATAGCGAGGGTAAGATTATAAAATCCAAATATGATAAATTCAAGCAAATCAATCGATTCTTAGAATTTATAGAAGATATATTACCTAGTTTAAGCAGGGAAAAAGAACTTACCATTTTAGACTTTGGATGCGGAAAATCTTATTTAACATTTGCCATGTATTATTATCTGAAAGAATTAAAAGGTTATCAAATAAAGGTAGTTGGTTTGGATTTGAAAGAAGATGTGATCAGGCACTGCAATCAACTTGTACAAAAATACGGATATAATAATCTGCACTTTCTGGTAGGGGACATTGCTTCTTATGAAGGTACAAATAAAATTGATATGGTAGTTACCCTTCATGCCTGCGATATAGCAACGGATTATGCCTTGTTTAAAGCAATTCAATGGGAAGCGGAAGTTATACTTTCTGTTCCATGCTGTCAGCATGAGTTGAATAAGCAGATTCATAATGATATATTAAGTCCTATCTTACAGTATGGATTAATAAAGGAGCGATTTGCAGCCTTAGCTACGGATGCTTTACGTGCGGAGTTGCTGGAAGCCGTGGGATATAAATCGCAAATTCTGGAATTCATAGATATGGAACATACTCCGAAAAATATATTAATACGGGCAGTAAGAAATCCGAAGAATCAAAGCAAAGCAGCAGAATTAAAAGACAAGAAAATGAAATCCATAGAAGAATGCAGGAAGTTTCTAAATGTTAATCCGACTTTATATCAATTATTAATAGATAAGATGTAAAGACTATGGGTAAAATTATATACAAAGAATTTAGTTTTTGGGTGGTTGGACACATAGATGGGGCTGAACCCCAGATCGGGGAAGGTTTGAAAACATGTTTTTCAACCGGAAATTTGTGCGGTGGCACAGATTCTCTCTTTATTAAAGGGCGCTAAGGCGTCGGAATCGAGTTTAGGTTGAAGAAATAAATTTTTCAACCGGAAATTTGTGTGTATGCACGAATTCCCTTTTTATTAAAAGGCGCTAAAGCGCTGGAATCGAGGTTGTTATGTTAAAACATGTATATAAAGGAATTATATTGCTTTGTGTATTTGCTGCCTCACTTTATTATTTTAGCCTGGATATGAAAGAAGAAGTAGTTCCTGTTGAAAAAACAGTACAAATGAGCAAAGCCTCATTCCCTATTGTAACAATAAAAGTAAATGATACAGAACTCAATCAAATGCATGGCTACAGTAATACCATGAGTGCCGGCACCGTAAGGGAATCTATTACCCCCTTGGATAGGGATCAAAGCTTTACTGTCATTATAGATGAAAAAGAAAATGATGTAAAACGTGTAATTTATGAATTAAGAAGTGTATCTGACCAAAGGCTGTTGAAAACAGATACCATAAATGCGCTAGATAAGGAAGGCGATTTTAAAACAGCCAGAATCAAATTAGATGCTGCTTTGGATGTAAATGAGGAATATGCTGTAAAAATTACATTAGTTACAATTAAAAGTAAAAAGATGAATTATTACACCAGGGTGAAACTTCTACCGGATTCTAATTTTAAAGAAAAATTAGATTTTGCCATGGACTTTCATAATACTATTATGGATAAAGTAAAAGCAGAAGATATAATTCGCTATTTGGAACCAGATCCAAAACAGGATAATTCTAATTTGGCTTATGTTAATATTCATTCCAGTTTTGATTTAGTCAGCTGGGGTAATTTAAAACCTCAGGTGATTGGAGAAATAATACCCACTTTTAAGGAATTAAGTCCCGATATGGGTTCAATTGAATTGAAATACAGGATATCAGCAGAAACAGACAGCGGACTGGAATTCTATAACGTGCATGAATTCTATCGGGTTCGGTATACTTCTTCCAGAATGTATTTATTAAATTATGAGAGAAGAATGGAATCGGTTTTTGATATAAACCTAACCAGCTTAGCTAAAAGCCAGTTTAAAGTGGGAATTACCAATCAGGAAAAAATAGACATGGTAACCAGTGGGGACGAAACTAAATTAGCATTTGTAAGAGAGCGGGAATTATGGTACTACAATCTGCCTGAAAATGATGCAATAAAAGTTTTTTCTTTCCGCCAGGAGGAATCGGATAATGTCAGGGATATGTACGACCAGCATAATGTGCGAATTTTAAATCTGGATGACAATGGTAACATTGATTTTATTGTGTATGGATATATGAACCGTGGTGTATATGAAGGTAGGGTAGGTATTGTATTATACCGTTTCTATAGTGGAGAAAATAGAATTGAAGAATTGGTTTACATTCCAACCAATGTAACTTACCAGATATTAAAAGAGCAATTAGGAGACTTTAGTTATGTCAATCAATTCAGTACTTTTTATTTTACCATTCATAATACTATCTACGCCTATAATCTTATTACCAGCAATTTAACTACCGTTGCTACTGATATAAGCAATGAGGGTTATGTTGTATCCAAAGAAAATCAATATTTAGCCTTCCAAAACAGCAGTTATCCTCTAAAAGCGGATACTATTACTATTTTGGATTTGGAAACCGGTGCAGAACAACAAATCAATGCACCAAAAGGAAGTAATATTCGTTTACTTGGAAAAATTCACGAGAATATAGTTTATGGATTTGTAAAACATAAAGATATTACCACCACCGTAGATGGTGAACCTTTAGTGCCCATGTATCAAATCCGGATTGCAGACTATAACCGAAATGTTTTAAAAGATTATAAGAAGTCCGGTTATTATATAACCGATGCTATAATTGAAGATAATATTATAACCTTGATTCGTGTAGAGCAGGTAAATGAGAATGGGAAGACTTATTATAAAACAACCCCTTCGGACAATATATTAAATAAAGTAATAAAATCACCTTCGGCATTTAATTTAGCAGAGAGGGTTACAGATCTTACCTTGACGGAACAGTATATTTCTCTTCCATCCGGGTATTCTATGGAAGAAAAGCCCAAGGCTAGACATACTGTAAATACTATTATTTCAAGGGATACTACTCTTCGTCTGAAAGAAGAGGAAACATTACCGGATAAATACGTAGTTTATGCATTAGGTGAAATTGAAGGATTTTATGACCAGGCAGGAGAGGCCATTGAGAAAGCTAGCAGTTTAGTGGGTACCGTATTAAATGAAAATCAGGAAGTAATCTGGGAACGAGGCGTGAAAAAGCCTTCCAGCGACATCAAGAATATCGTTCCTGTTTATGAATCCGATACTTTAAACAGTATTATGGCAAGTGCTCTTATGTTAGTCAGCTATCAAAAAGGAGGTACAATAAACAGCGGTCAGGTTACAAATCAAGTATCAGCCCATGAATTTTTAAGTCAGAACTTAGGAGACAAACTGCTTAACTTAACTGGCTGCTCTTTAGATGATGTGTTGTATTACGTCAGCGATCAAAGACCTGTACTGGCTTTAAAGAATTCCAATCAAGGACTGTTGATTATCGGGTATGACAACTATAATATTACTGTAATTGATCCAGTGCAAAAGAGAACCATGAAACTTGGATTAAATGACAGTATGGCAATGTTTGAGGCAGCAGGAAATGTGTTTATAAGCTATAAAAAGTAACCGGCATAACATTTGCTGCTTTATAAATATAAAATGTATAAAGGAAAAGCAGATAACTTAAAGATATGAAATAAAAATCGAGATAAAAACTAAGAGAAAAGTTAGAAGGGAGAAAATAAAATGGATGAAAGAATTAAAATATTAGCACATAACTTAGTTGCCTATTCTATGAATGTGCAGAAAAATGAGAAAGTATATATTCACTATACCGGTGAGTCTACAAAAACATTAGCAAGACAATTAATAAAAGAAGTATATAAAGCAGGAGGTCTGCCCTTTCCTCACTACACAGATCCACAGGTACAGCGGGAAATGCTTTTGAACTGTACCGAAGAACAGCTAAAACTTATGGCTGAAATAGATGGACAGGAAATGGATAAAATGGATTGTTATGTAGGTGTAAGAGGAAGTGAGAATGTATCGGAGTTATCAGATGTTCCTGCTGATAAGATGAGTTTATATGAAACATTTTATTCCACACCGGTACATCATAATATCCGGGTGGCAAAGACAAGATGGGTAGTTTTACGTTATCCTAACAGTTCCATGGCTCAGCTTGCCAACACCAGTTTAGAGAATTTTGAAGACTTTTACTTCAATGTATGTAACCTGGATTATTCTAAAATGCTTAAAGCAATGCAAAACCTGAAAGTGTTGATGGAGAAAACAGATAGGGTGAGAATTCTTGGACCGGGTACAGACCTTGCGTTCTCAATTAAAGGAATTCCTGCTATTCCCTGTGCAGGAGAAGCTAATATTCCGGATGGAGAAGTGTATACTGCACCGGTGAGAGATTCCATTAATGGTACTTTGTCTTATAATACACCTGCTGTATTCCAGGGCTTTACTTATGAGAACATTAAACTGACCTTTAAAGATGGTAAGATTATAGAAGCAACAGCCAATGATACAGAAAGAATTAGTAAAGTATTTAATACCGACGAAGGCGCCAGATATATTGGAGAATTTGCCATTGGTGTAAATCCTTATGTTTTAAAACCTATGAAAGATACTTTATTTGATGAAAAAATAATGGGCTCCTTTCACTTTACCCCTGGTAACTGTTACAACGATGCCCCAAATGGAAATAAATCTGCTATTCATTGGGATCTGGTATGCATTCAGACTCCTGAGTATGGTGGTGGGGAGATGTATTTTGATGATGTACTGATCCGTAAGGACGGAAAATTTGTAATTCCGGAATTGGATTGCTTGAATCCGGAGAACTTAAAATAACAGTCTCCTAAAGATTATAAAGAATAAATGAAGATGTTTAACAATTTATTAAGATGGAAAATTCTATTTAAAGTTTATACATTATGACTTATAATAAGGTATAAGAATAAGCTTTCGTTTATAACTAAGATAGCTGTCTGAAACAAATTTATAATAGGTATTTTGCAAAAATACTTGTTATTAGATTTTATTATATACCGTAATGACGGTTAGAAAGAGGAGACGAAAAAAATGAAACTTCTTAGTGTAGCTATACCTTGCTATAATTCTGCGGAGTATATGAATCACGCTATTGAAACACTTTTAACAGGTGGAAAAGAAATGGAGATTATCATTGTAGATGATGGTTCCAAAGATGATACCAGAAAGATTGCAGATGAATATGCTGCAAAATATCCTGATATTATTAAATCTGTTCATCAGGAAAATGGCGGTCATGGAGAAGCAGTAAATACCGGGTTGCTTCATGCTACTGGATTGTATTTTAAGGTTGTAGACAGTGATGATTGGGTTAATGAAGATGCCCTTCGCCAGGTGTTGGATAAATTACAGGAGCTGGCAGAAGATGGACAAAGTTTAGACCTTATGATTGCTAACTATGTTTATGAGAAACCAAGTATTAATAAACATAAAGTAATGGATTATAAAACTGCTTTGCCCAAAGGAAAAGTCTTTACGTGGAATGACATTATGCATTTTAAACAAAGTCAGTATATTATTATGCATGCAGCCATTTACCGCACAAAGTTATTAAAAGATTGTGGGTTAAAGCTGCCAAAGCATACCTTCTATGTGGATAACATATTTGTTTATCAGCCACTTCCATATGTCAAAACCATATATTATTTAGATGTGAATTTATATCGTTATTTTATCGGAAGAGAAGATCAATCTGTTAATGAGAAGGTTATGTTAAAACGTATCGACCAGCAGATTCGGATTACAAAGATTATGATTGAAAGTCATGATATGTCTCAGATTAAAAATAAAAAGTTAAGAAATTATATGATCAAATATTTATGTATGATGATGACAGTTTCATCTGTTTATCTAATAAGGGATAATACAAATGAAAGCTTGGCAAAAAAACAAGAGCTATGGGATTACCTGAAAAAAGCCGATAAAAAGTTATATAATCGAATTAACAATATGTTTTTAGGAAGGTCCATGAACTTACCAGGTAAGGCAGGAAGAAAAATAGTAGATATTGGATATAAAATTTCCAAAAAAATATATGGTTTCGGTTAATCCGAAACCATATATAATTAAAAGAAAGAACATCTGATATGCGAATTTAATTTTCAGAAAAAGTGGATTGTGCATATGCTTTATCTGCTTCTTTATGAGCAATTCTGTTACTGGCTATTACGTATACAAAGATATACATAACACCACTTAATGCAATACCGGTAATAACATCAAATGCAGAGTGTTGTTTTAAGAACATAGTTGAAAGACAAATTAATATCATCAAAATAAAAGATGACTTTTGAATCCATTTATGTTTCTTTAAGGCATTGCTTCGGTGTATAGCAATGTGGGCACCAATAGAGTTAAAAACATGTATACTGGGACAAACATTGGTGGAAGTATCTGTTGCATACAGCTTCCCTACAATCCGAATAAAGATATTGTCTCTAGGTATTTGTGATAAATCAGGACGAAGATTTTGTCCATTTGGCCAAATGGTATAAATAATTAAACAGATGGTCATACCTATAAATAAAAATGCAGCGCATTTATAAAAGTCTTCTTTATTTGTTAAAAAGAAATAAGTAATTGTTGCAAAGATATAGAGAAACCATAAATAATATGGAATTACAAACCATTCATTGAAAGGAATGTAGTCATCCAGCCATATCTTTACAGGTGTGTAATCTGTGGTTACTGCTCTTTCCAGAGCAAAGAACCATATAATGTATACAATAAAATAAGAGAATACCCAACCGTGTTTATATTTAGATAGTAATTCTTTCAAGTTAACCAACCTTTCTTTATTATTTTAAGGCTTTTCTGTTGTTCACTGGGATTATAGCACAAAGTGGGAATTCTCACAATATAAATAGTAAAGGTTAATATTAATGTAAGAAAAAGTTAAGAAAATCATTATTTATAGCGTTATTTTAACGCAGGAAGGGGTAATTTATGAAAAGAGTATTTTTAATTGTTTTAGATAGCTTTGGAGTAGGTGAAATGAAAGACTCAGCAGAATATGGTGATGCAGGCAGCAACACATTAAAAGCAGTAGCTTCCAATAAATATTTTAACACACCAAATATGGCTAAGTTAGGTTTGTTTAATTTAGATGGACTGGAAGGTTTAGAAAAGGAGAAGAATCTTATTGGGTCTTTTGCGCGCATGGCAGAAGCATCCAAAGGGAAAGATACTACTATCGGACACTGGGAAATTGCAGGTATTATTTCAAAAAATCCACTACCCACATTCCCGGATGGTTTCCCACAGGAATTATTGGATGAACTATCAAAACGTACCGGTCGCGGTATCATCTGCAATAAGCCGTATTCAGGAACAGAAGTAATTAAAGACTATGGCGAAGAGCATGTAAAAACAGGTGACTTAATCGTTTATACTTCAGCAGACAGTGTGCTTCAAATTGCAGCACATGAAGCAGTTATTCCAATTGAAGAGTTATACCGTTATTGTGATATTGCAAGAGAAATATGCCAGGGACCTTGGAGCGTGGGAAGAATAATAGCAAGACCATTTGAAGGAGAAGCCCCTAACTTTAAGAGAACTTCAAGACGTCATGACTATTCCCTGCTACCTCCCAAAGCAACTATGCTAGATGCGATTAAAGAGGCCAAAAAAGAAGTTTTAGCTGTTGGTAAGATCAATGATATATTTGCAGGAGCAGGTATCACAGATTCCGTTCGTACAGCCAATAATGCAGAAGGTATTGAGAGAACCATTGATTACATGAAGAGAGACTTTGAAGGCATATGTTTTACCAATTTGGTAGATTTTGATATGATTTACGGTCATCGCAACGATGTGGAAGGTTATGCAAAAGCATTAACTTATTTCGACGAACAAATGCCCCGAATTGTAGAATTATTGAAAGAGGATGATATTCTAATCCTTACTGCCGACCACGGCTGCGATCCAAGCACAGAATCCACGGACCACTCCAGAGAACATACTCCATGCTTAATCTACGGAAACCAAATAAAAGCCGGAGTAAACCTTGGAACCAGAGACACTTTCGCAGATATCGCAGCAACTATCCTGGAATACCTAAACATAAAAGGAGATGTAGCTGGTAAATCTTTCCTGAAAGATATATTAAAATAATAACTAAAATATAGCTTATTAACAATAGTACGCTTTGCCCACCATAAACCTATATTGGGCAAAGCGTCCTAATTTAATAAGCTAAATTTTATTTTGCCATATATTTAAGAGCTGATGCCGCTGCAACGCGGCCGAATACTACGATGTCTGCCACTGCATTACCGCCGATACGGTTTGCGCCGTGAACGCCTCCGGTAACTTCACCGGCAGCAAATAATCCGGGTATTGGAGTACCTGTTGTTGCTATAACTTCTGCACTGGTGTTAATTTCAACACCGCCCATGGTGTGATGTACGCCTGGAGCCACTTTAATTGCATAAAAGGGACCTGTGGTGATGTCGTTGTCCATTCCGGTTGTTCTGTCGAATTCTTTGTCGTTCTTGGCAGCAACTGCTTCATTCCAGGTCATTAAAGTTTCTGTCAGAGTAGCGGAATCGGCACCGATAAGGCCTGCCAGTTCTTCAATTGTGTCTGCCTGTTGGGTAATATTATTTTCTACATATTTTTCGATAGCGCTTAGATTATCACGTAAAAGCTGATCAAAAATAATATATGAATAATTTCCCTCTTGTTTAACGATAGCGTCGGATACTACGTCTCTGGTTAATAATTCATTAGTAAATCTTTTTCCTTCTTGATTTACTAATATAGCACCGCCACCACGTACGGATTCAGTGATCATAATACTTGTGGTCTGTTCTACAGTAGGGTGTGTCTGAATTTGTTCAATATCTACCAAATTAGCACCGATTGCTTCAGCCATGACAATTCCGTCTCCCGTTGCACCGGGAGTATTAGTGGTTACATAACCCTTTAATTCCGGTCTATACTTTGTATAAAGCTCCTCATTGGCACCAAAGCCACCAGTAGCCAATATAACCGCTTTTGCGTGAATGGTGTAATCAGCTTCCTTGCCTTCTGCTTTTATACCGGTAACGGCTCCATTTTCTGATAAAATCTCTGTTGCAGTTGTATTTAACATAACCTCAATACCTAAAGAATCCAGGTTATTACTGAATTTTTCTACTAAGTAAGCACCAACACCTGCTCCGCCTTCCGGTCTGTGAATACGTTTATTAGTTGCACCGCCGGAAAAGGATACCTCAGGCAGAGGTGCGCCGATGGAGTCTAGCCAGTCAATTGCATCTGCTGAATTTTCAGCCATAACAGTAACTAAATCTTTGTTGTTTACATTGTAACCGCCGGTCATAGTATCTTCAACAAATTGTTCTACTGTATCCTCTATTCCAAGTTTTGCCTGTACAGAGGTTTCTGCTGCATTCATGCCCCCTGTTGCTTTGATGGTATTACCGCCTACCATAGGCATCTTTTCTACAATGATAACGTTAATTCCAGCATTTTTTAAATCAATCGCCGCGGTCATTCCAGCACCGCCGGCACCTATTACTACTACATCGGTCTCAAGAATTTCTTCTTTTTTCTCAACTTCACCGGCTTCAACTGCTGTCAGAGCAGAAACGTCAACACCGCCACTTTCCAGTGCTTTTGTTACAGCTTCAATAATAGCATTACTGGATACCGTTGCACTTGTTACCGCATCAACATTAACGGTCTGTTTTTCTACCATAAGAGCTGGCAGAGTTTCAATTGCCACTGAACCGATTCCTTCGGTCTCACTGTCACCGACTACTGTAATTTCTTCAATTCTATCTGCTGACAACACAACAGTTGCCACGATATCGCCGCCGAAACCTTTGGCAGTACCTTCATAGGTACCTGGTTTAAATTTTCCTTCGGATGCCCCCGCTTCCTCAGTTGGAGTCTGACCTTGCTCTGTATTGGGAGTTTTCTCTTTTTTTCCACATGCTGCAAGAGAAAATACAAGTGTCAGAACCAAAAATAACGAAAATAATTTCTTCATTACATGTTCTCCTTCTTGGTTTGTTATTTTTTTATCATTCCATAATTCATTATAATAACTAATCCTGTATATAATCTGAATAATATCTTAATATTATGTCAGATTTATCAGTTTAGGTACAGTTCTTCTACCTTTGCTATTATATCAGCTTCAGAGATCGGTTTTATTAAATAAGCATCAATAATGCCTTTTTCTAAATATTCCTGCAATTCTTTTCCCGGATATCCTGTCATTAGAATTATCTTTATATAGGGATTTAGCTTTTTTATAATGGTGGATAATTCCACACCATTTACAACAGGCATAGAGTTATCTGTTAAAAGTATATCAAACTTATCTGTCGATTCTTTTAGTTTGGCGTATACGTTAGTAGGGTTTGTATAGCCTTCTACTATCCATTTAGTCTTTGTAAGTGCCTTTCTAATTGATTTTACGATATCTGGTTTATCGTCCAGAAGCATAATTCGATATTCTTTGTTCATAATACAATGATGGTTTTCTTTTTTCACCTTATTCTGCTCTAACTTCACTGCCTGAATGGGAAAGGTTAGTGTAAAGGCAGTTCCCTTTTCTGGCTCGCTTTCCACAAGTATTGTTCCCTCCATTCCTGTTACCAGCTTTTTAACTACCGGAAGCCCCAAGCCTGTTCCTTCACCCGGTTTTTTTGTTGTGTAAAAAGGTTCAAAGATATTTTCCATAGTTATTTTATCCATACCACAGCCATTATCTTCGATAAGAAGTGTAGCCTTGTTCTCTTTTTCGGTAAATGAAAGCAGTATTTTTCCACCATTTTCTTTCATAACCTGATAAGCATTAGTGCAAAGATTAATGATTATCTGATTTAAGGCACCGGGATTTCCAAGAATTAATATGGGTTCTTTACTTATATCGGATAGGAGTACTACCTCTTTGGGAATGAGTTTTTCGAACATTTTTATTGAGTTCTTCGTTGCCAATGCTGCATCAAATATCACTGGCTTTGCATCTGCATGTTCTACTCTTCCATAATTCAGTAATTGCTTTGATAATTCGGTACAGCGTTTGGCAGCAATGGCTATTTCCTCTACCTCTTCTTTTATTTCTTCTCCAGGCATCTGATTCTTAAGTAAATCGCAGTAAATCATAATAGGAGTCATCAGATTATTGAATTCATGGGCAATCGTGCCGGTTAGTATGCCAAGTGTTTGAAGCCGGTCATATTGCTCTACCTTTTCCTCCTGTTTCTTTAACCGGTAAGCTGCTTCGCTCAATTCTCTTTCATACATCCATTCCATATGCATGCGCTGGGCATTCTTTAATTCTTTGGTTATATAAAATATCAGGCTTGCGAAAAACAATACAAGAAGGATGCCTATCCCGATACTCATGCGAAGGGTCTTATGTAATATATCTGCTATCAGGGAGTACTCCATAATAACATTGACTATCCAAAAATCCTCCACAATAGAAACAGGGGTATATCCGATGATTTTTTTCGCCTTTCCGGCTTCTAAGTTATCCCACCAGTATGAAACTACCAGATCGCTTCCTGATTTTCCCTGTATCTGATTATCTACCAGCCGATTTACTTCTTCCTTGTCTAACTCCGGATATTGTTTTTTTCTATCCTCTCTTGAGTCAATGCCAATCTGGCTTTTGGTACCATGCATAAGAATAATGCCATTCCTGTCCTTAACGGTACAATACCCCTTTTCTCCTATCTGAATAGGGTAAAGAATTTCATCATATACTGTATTTAGATTTATACTAGCTTTTACAACTCCTAAAAATTTTTCTCCAAGGTATAAAGGTTTAAAAAGCTCCAATACATAAAAACCCTCTTCCTGATAGTTATAATTTCCATAAAAGGCATTACCATTTGTAGTGGGCGCCAATACCTGACTTTCCTTAAGAACTTCCTGGGTCAGGAAATCAATTTCATAGATATAAGCCTTCTCCTTTTGATAATATTGGTTTAAAATTGTCTCCATCTGTTTATTTAGAAGATTTTCATCTTCCATATATTGAACTACACCGTTAAAATACAAATCCATTCCATAGCGTTTCTCCCGGAAAAAGGTTTCAAGTCCTCTGGATGCAGTTTCTGCTGTGGTGATTATCTGTTCTTTCTGCTGTTTTATAATTTCATTCCGGTGAATATTAAAAGTCATAATAACTGAGGCTGTAATTATTATGGCTCCAAGTGTTGTAAAACATAACACCATACCTATCTTTTGCCGTGACAGATCTTTTAACATGAAAATTTCCCACTTTCTTCGGTAGTTATTAAAGTATAACATATATGTCGAACCTTGTAAAAATAAGAGATGACAAACTTCTCATCTAAAGCTATAATAAAATATTAAAGTGACTGTTGGCATTTATGCTTCCCAAAAACAGGAAGGAGGAAATACCTATGGCAGGTGAACATATTTTAGTTGCTGATGATGAAAAAGCAGTCCAGAAGGCTATCAAAGCCGCTTATAATAGCGAAAATATGGAAGCCACAATAGCTTCCGGGGGATGTGAAGCCTTATCCCTTATTAAAAAGTATAAATATGATTTGATATTGCTTGACATTTTAATGCCGGATATGGATGGTTTTGAGGTGATTCGAGCTATCCGAAGTCTGGAGATTTATACACCCATTATCCTTTTAAGCGGCAAATTAGAGGAATACAATAAAATTCTGGGTCTTGGACTTGGTGCAGATGACTATATTACAAAGCCTTTCAGCGTTGCCTTGCTCATCTCAAAATCAAAAGCACTTATCCGCAGAAATAATATATACAGCAATAAAACCCTTAAGGATTTAAGCATTGGTCCTTTTACCTTTTGCAAGAACTCCTACAGGGCGTACAAAAATGGAACTGAACTTCCTATGACAGCTAAGGAACTGGCACTTTTTAAATACTTTCTGGAAAATCCAAAGCAGGTATTTACAAAGGAACAGCTTTATCAGCAAATCTGGAACCATCATGTCATTGATGACAATACGATAATGGTTTATATTAAACGTCTTCGTAGTAAAATAGAAGACAATCCAAAACAACCTAAATATTTAAGAACTATATGGGGAATCGGTTATCAATTTGATTGTTAAAGGAACCGGTTCCTTTTATTTGTTTAAAAAGTCAACTACTGTCGAACGATTTTAGGTGTACAAGGTTTGCTATTAGCGGTACTTTACGGTATAATACTCACATCTGTTAATATGGAGGAAAGCAATGAATAGAATGAGATATCAGATATTACCATTGATTCTTACAATTGCTTTAAGTGTGTGCAGTTCCTCGGTCAGTGCTGCAGGACATCAAGATACAGAAACTCCGGATTTCATATTTTCATATCATGAAGATGAAGACTTTGCCTTGAAAATAAAGAATATGAATACCGGAAAGGAAGAACAACTAGATACACAGATTACATATACAGATAAAGTACTGAAAATTACTGGGTTAGAACCATTCTCTTTGGAAAAACTTCAAAATGGAACAACAGATTTAGAAATCTATTATACTTTGGCAGATACTCATGCAGGAGAAAAAACAATTGACTCTTTTGAAAAGCTGGAAAACAGGGAGAGTATTGCTGAAATAGGAGAAGTCCCCCTTACTCTTTCGGAAGATGAGCCTTACTGGAGAGTCTGTAATGAAAACGGCAGTTGGGGTATTGGTATCCGGGGAATAGGAATACCGGAAGTAATATATCAATTATTGCCGGAGAATATGAATTGTCTTAAGGGAATAAGTTATAACGGAATGCAGTCACAGGAAAGCTTAAAAGATAATGGAAAATACAAAAATAAAATTGTATTGACTCAACAGACACCTGAAGAAAAGCAGTCTGTTTTTTTAACGGACTTGAAATTACCTGAGAACATAATGGAGCAAATAACAGCTAATAAAATTAATCAAAGCAAGTTGGAGATTATGGCGAACTACAATTTTAAGATAAAGATTCCTTCTAAGGATAGGAATACGAATTTAAACCCCAATGAGATTGAAAATTCGTTATGGATAAATGGTAAAGTTACTATAAGATATACAGTTGATGTAAAACATGATATTTACGAATAAACGATTTAAGTAAAATGTTTAAATGAAAACGAAAAAGAGAAACAATTAAAAAAGTTTGCAGAAATAAACAGTTCGCAAAAGAACCGTTTAGATCATAAACAGGAAGTCTCTTAAGAAATCTCCTATTGAAGATGAATAAGAGGCTTTTTATTTTATTCATTAATATTTTTAATTCATACTATTCATATATGAAATTATGAAAATAATGATTGACAAATGGTAAATCATATGATAAATTAAATTTAGATAGAAATATATTAGAATGATTGGATAAAAAAGCTAGATAAATCCATCCTATAGAATGGCTATGATACAAAAATATACGCATTCATTTTAATATTATAAAAAATATTTTAAAGGAGAGTTGAGTTATGGCAAATATCGCAAAAAAAATTACAGATTTAATAGGTAACACTCCATTGATTGAACTTGGTAATTACAGCAAAGCAAATGATATAAAAGCAAATCTTATTGCTAAATTAGAGTACTTTAATCCGGCAGGAAGTGTAAAAGATAGAATTGCAAAAGGCATGATTGATGATGCAGAACAAAAAGGATTATTAAAACCGGGCGGAACTATTATTGAACCTACAAGTGGCAATACCGGTATTGGTCTTGCATCCGTAGCAGCAGCAAGAGGTTACAAGTTAATTATTACTATGCCTGAAACAATGAGTGTGGAAAGAAGAACATTATTAAAGGCTTATGGTGCGGAACTAGTATTAACAGAAGGCTCCAAAGGAATGAAGGGTGCTATTGCAAAAGCAGAGGAGATTGCCAAAGAAACACCGAATTCATTTATCCCTGCTCAATTCGACAATACTGCTAACCCTGCTGTGCATAGAGAAACAACCGGTCCGGAGATATGGAAGGATACCGACGGAAAGGTAGATATATTCGTTGCAGGTATTGGAACCGGCGGAACGATTACAGGTGTTGGAGAATTTTTAAAGAGTCAGAATCCTGATGTTAAAGTAATCGCTGTTGAACCTAGCGCATCTCCTGTTCTTTCCAAAGGAACTGCAGGCTCACATAAAATCCAGGGAATTGGTGCTGGTTTTGTTCCCAGCATACTGAATACAAATGTGTATGATGAAATCATAACAGTTGAAAATGATGACGCTTTTGCAATTGGTAAAGAATTAGCAAAGGAAGAGGGCTTCTTAGTAGGTATCTCCTCAGGTGCAGCAGTGTGGGCAGCAACCCAGGTAGCAAAACGTCCTGAAAATGAAGGAAAAACCATAGTGGTATTATTACCGGATACTGGAGACCGCTATTTATCAACACCATTATTTGCAGAATAAGTATGACGAACTATTAAAAATGTTTATTAATATAAAATAAATCACCAATTATAGTAATTATTAAAAGGGCTATTACAGTAATGTTGGCATTTCAAGAGGCTTTCTGTCTCTAAAGATGACAATTTTGTAATAGTCCTCTTGCATTGTATAAAACCCACAGTGTATAATTAGATAATATTACTAGAAAGGAAAAGAGAAAAAGCATGAAGAAAAAAGACCTGATTTTAGTAGGTGTCATATTGATAATAGCAATTGGCGCACTCATATTTATGAATTTAAATAAAAAAGAAGGAAGTACCGTTATTGTTAAAGTAGATGGTAAGGTATATAAAGAATTTCCATTGGATGTTGACGCTACATATGAAATAGAAGGAGCAAACGGCGGAACCAACCTGCTTGTTATTAAAGACGGTTATGCAGACATTACCGAGGCTTCCTGCCCTGATAAAGTTTGTGTGGACCAAAAGAAAATCGATAAAGATGGTGAAACCATTGTATGTCTGCCGAATAGAGTTGTTTTGGAAATAAACAGTAGTGAGAATAAAAATGAAATAGATGCCATTGCTAATTAAGATTACAAGCAAAAGATTTACTAAAAGGTTCTATAATTAATGTTGGGGTGTGCTTAAAACATACTTCCAACATTTTATTTTTTATATTAAACAAAGGCTGCAGCAAAATTGTCATTGTGATTCTTCGCCTATAGGGCTTAGAAGGACAACTTTGCGGCAGCCTTTTAAATATTGTATATTAAATATTATTTTGCAAGTACAAATTCTTTAATGAATTTTTGAGCTTCGTTGATTCCGTCCATAACTGCTTTAGAGGAAATCGTTGCTCCAGATATTGCTTCTACTTCAGTACCAGCTGCAGGTGCAACAGGTGCTTCAGGAGTTTCTTCTGCAGGAGCTTCTGATGCAGTTTCATCGGAGGAAGCCTTCACTAACGCTTCTTCAACTAAATTAACGAATTCACTTACATTGATACTAACACCTGCTACAGAATCAGTTTTACCACTTTCATCAAGAACAATACCTTTTGTAGATTGATTTTCGATAACATTGGCAGCTAAAGCATCTGCCTGCTCTTTCCATGTAGGGTTGCCTTCAACCATAACGTATTCACCAACGGAAGATAAGTAACTCTTATATTCGCCAGCGGTATCTCTGCCATCCCAAACAACGGAAGTGATTTTACCACCTTCAATTGTTAATGTTACAATGCTGGTATATCCCTGACTTTCTTTTCCTTCAACAGTATATGTACCATCTTTTATTGTCTTAGGAGAAGCTTGTGCTAAACATTTGGAAGCAAGATTAATAAAATCATTGATGGAAATACTAACGCCCGCTACCGCATCTGTTTTACCGCCTTCATCTACAGGAATATTGAAAGATTGATTTGCAACTGCATATTCAGCTAATGCAACTGCTTGTTCCTGCCATGTAGGACCGCCATCTGTCATGACATAACCACCGTCTGCTGATAATAAGCTCTTAAATTCTCCCTCTTCGTTATAAGCATCCCATATAACTTCTGTGATTTTGCCATCAGCAACTGTTAAACTAAGTGTACTTTTGAAGCCGCCTTTATCAAATTCCGCAGCTTCAGCAGTATAAGTTCCATCCGCTAAAGCGGTAGTGTCTACAACTGCTTCTTCCTGCTTGGTTTCCTGAGCAGTTTCACCGGCAGCAGGTGCTTTACCTGGTAAATATATTGGAGCTTTCACACCATTAAACTTACTTAAGAAGGTATCTTCCGTAACTCTACTTCCAAGACCCTCTGTTTCAGTTTGCTCTTTAACTACCACTGCGGAAATAGTATCGCCGGTTTTATCGAAGGTCACATCCATAACGATGTTTCCACCGAATCCTGGGCTTGCCACAGTTACTACATAACCGTCCTCGGTTTCGGATGCAGTTTGGATTTTGATATCTCCGCTTTCATAACCAGAAACATCAATTGCAGAACCTGCAGTTTCGGTATTACCATCGGTTGCTGTCTCTGTTTTTTCTTTCTTTGTTAATAAATTTACTCCGATTATTACAACAATAGCTAAAATTGTAACAATCACTAAGCCAATTATTCCATTGGTTTTTCCATTTTTCTTCATAACATACTCCTATCTGCCTTACGATGGCTGTAATTAATGTATTTCAATCTGGGATATTGTATCATATTTTTCCTATTTAGTAAATAGATATTGGGTGATTTGTGAGCGATTTAACAATATAAAACGCCATATTGAAAAACTTTGATAAATTTTATACGAACCTTGACAGTTCATTCTTGTTTTACTAAAATATCATTTATGAGTAATTTCAAAGACTATATAGATTCCTTTGGGTATTCGGGTTTGGGTAACATGATGATATGAAGGTTTTGTATTGAAATGCAGAATAAAAATAGCGTATACCTTAAGTAAATTAGGGGTTAGCAGGAAAGAGGAAATATGAGTAAAGAAAGTAAGAAAAAGTATTTGCCGGCGATTTTGTTAGGAATAGTATGTATTGTAGTGCTGGCAATTTATATTTTTATTTCTAATGGCAGAAATGATAAAAAAGTAATAGGAGAACCCATTCAAAAAAGTTCGTTTTTACTAAACACCATTGTTACAATTACCCTTTATGATTCTCAGGATGAAAGTATTATCGATGGAGCAATGGAGCTGATTGGGGAATATGAAAAGGTGTATAGCCGCACATTGAATACCAGTGAAGTATATAAGTTAAATCATGGGACTCTTGAAAAGGCAGAAGGCGAAAGTTATAGTTATAAAATATCGGATAAATTAGCAGATATATTGGAAAAAGGTTTATATTATAGTAACTTATCTGATGGTGGATTTGATATAACCATTGAACCGGTTACTTCACAGTGGGATTTTATATCGGAGAATGCGGTTATCCCGAAGAAAAATAAATTGGAAGCAGCCCTTCCTTTCATAAATTATAAAAATATGATTTTAGGAGATAATACAGTTACGTTTCGTAAAGAAGGAATGGGCATTGATTTGGGCGCTATTGCCAAAGGGTATATAGCGGACAGGGTAAAAGACTATCTACTGGATCAAGGTGTTAAAAGCGCCATGATCAACCTGGGAGGCAATGTGTTGGCGGTAGGAAAGAAACCAGACGGAGAAGCCTTTAAAGTTGGTATACAGAAACCATTTGCAGGAAGAAATGAGCTTGTTGCAGCTATGGAAATTGAAGATAAATCAGTAGTATCTTCTGGAATTTATGAACGCTACATTATGAAAGATGATAATTTTTATCACCATATTATTGATCCTTCTACCGGATATCCGTATAAAAGTGACCTGGTTGCGGTAACAATTGTTTCAAATGAATCGGTAGATGGGGATGGATTAAGTACCACTTGCTTTGCGTTAGGATTAGAAAAGGGTATGGAATTGATAGAAGGTTTGGAAGATACATATGCCGTTTTTATAACAGATGACTATGAACTTCACTATACAGAAGGATTTTTCGATAATATTAAAGTAACAGAAGTGAAAGAATAATAAGACTTAACTTATTATTAGGAAGGTTTTGAGTACACGCAGATTAAAGGAGCAGTTGAAATGGATATAGAAAAAAGAGTAGAAGAGTCACTAACAGAGCAGATTCAAATAGTTATGCCGGAGCATATTAATGGTTCAGGAAGATTATTTGGCGGTAAATTAATGGAATGGATTGATGTAGTATCAGGTGTTGTGGCAAGACGTCACTCTCAATATAATGTTACAACGGCTGCAGTTGATAACTTTCAGTTTAAAGCAGGGGCACATTTAAATGATACTTTGGTATTAATAGGACGCATTACTTACGTAGGAAATACTTCAATGGAAGTAAGAATAGATACTTATGTTGAAAGTATGGAGGGAATGAGAAAACCAATTAACAGAGCATACTTTGTAATGGTAGCCCTTGACGAAGAAGAAAAACCTGTAAAGGTACCAAGATTAATTGTGGAGACAGAAGCACAACGAGCTGAGTGGGAAGGTGGAAAAAAACGTACGGAATTGCGTAAATTAAGAAGAAGAGAAGGCTTTTAAGGAATAGATATTATAAAATTGTAATGGAATAAAGGCAAATCTGATTATGCATATCATTGGACAACCAAGCATATATTGAAGAAAACAGGCTTGGGGGACCAACAATGCAGCGATATATGGAAGAAAGGATATTGGAATTAGCCCATTATACAATTCAAACAAAAGCAACGGTGCGTGAAACGGCAAACAAATACGGTATCAGCAAATCTACGGTACATAAAGATTTGCAGGACAGACTTCCGTCGGTAAATAATCAATTGTATAAAGCTGTATGTGAAGTGCTTATGTTAAATAAATCGGAACGCCATATACGGGGCGGTATGGCAACACGGAATAAATATAAACATGGACTTGTATAAAACACATGTCATTCCAAATTAAAGGGCAGGGAATCTCAGAATGGTAAAAGGGATTCTTTGCCTTTTAAGCTTAGTATGACATATTTTTGTAGTTGCAAGTTGATATATTTTATAGTGCCCCTGCATACAATATAAAAACAAGTATAATAGGGGGATATCCTTTTGAAAGGCTATATAGAAGAACGAGCTGTGGAAATAGCAAACTATATAATCGAAAATAATGCAACGGTAAGACAAACAGCAAAGCAGTTTGGTATTTCTAAATCAACCGTACATACAGATGTAATAAAACAGAACGTTTATGAACAATAGAAAATAAAACGGCCATAAACAATAGATGTTGGAAATACCTAATGTCTATAACCGTATATGATAGCAAGAAGAATTAATTATTTCTTAAAGGAGGAATATAATCTCTATAAAAACAGAATGATAACTTTTAAAAGCCCTTATTTGTCTCATTCAGATATAAGGCTATTTTTTATATACTTTGTTCATGGGAAATATTATTCGAGACCGCTTCAAATTCAGTGTTTTGGAACTTTTGAGCCTTAATTATTTTATAAAATCCATGAACCACAGTCAAGGCTGAACCCCTTGCCTTGACAGCGTTTCATGGATTTTGTGTATTATCATTAAGCTCAAAATGGAGTATTCTGTAAAACGAGTTTACACGAAATAAGAAACGGAGCCTATTATTCAAATATTTATCAAATTTATTTACTGCATTGAGCAGTGTTTCCAGCTCCCCGGAAGCCAAAGAAGATTGTGTTGCATTTTCATTGCACAAATTAGCAGCAGATTCTGAATTGGCTGTGATTTCTTCTGTTACAGCAGAAAGACGGCTGATATTGTCTACAATATGGTTGTTTGAACTTAATAGGTTCTCAACCATTTCATTGATCTCATTAATAGTATGAGTGAGTTTATCCGTCATTTCTTCTACCTTTTTAAAACCGGAATCGGCAGAGCCAATCAATGAACTTTGTTCGCTGGTAACTCCAATAATTTGCTCAACAGAAGTTACCGCATTGGCTGCATTTACACTTAATTCGTTTAAAATTTCAGAAATACTTTCCGTAGATTTTCTTGTCTGGTCTGCAAGTAGGCGAATTTGTTCCGCTACCACCGCGAACCCCCTTCCGGCTTCACCTGCTCTTGCACTTTCAATGGAAGCATTTAAAGCAAGTAAATTGGTTTGACTGGAAATATCATAAATAAGGGATGTAATATTCTGAACTTCTGCGGTTTTATCTCTAAGGTGATTCATGGTGACGATAACGTTCTTATTTATATCATCCACAGTAACAGATTGTGTTTCAAGCCGGTTGATAATACCAATACCATCCATCAAAGATTTTTGTGACTCGTTGGCTATTTGAACCATGAGTTCTGATTTTTGCGTAATATTTTCAATAGATTCTTGAATGGCTGTAGTCATATTAGTTTGCTTCTCAATGCTTTCTGCATTTTCCTGAGTCCCTGTGGCAATCTCATTCACAGCGGAATCGATAACCTGGCTGGACTTGTAAATTTCTTTTATAATGTCCGATACCTGATTGGAGCTGGCCGCAACAGTATTGGCAATATCCAGTATATCATCTATCATATCTTTCTGAACTGCTTTTTCCTTTGTTAATTCCTCTATAGATCTTTTGCTGAAATACTTATTTATGGAAGTAGCTTTTATAACGGAATAACTAAAAATGATTACAGCACCAATTTGTACGGAATAGCTGCTATTATCAACTGATGAAGATTGATTCAAAATCATAATTTTATATACTATTTCTCCCACAGACAATAAAGTCATTGCTGCTGACGAAATATAAATTAATTTAAGATCTCCATACAGAATGAATACAAGCAGTAAAGGGAAAAGGTAAGTAAAAGCAGAATGGGTTGAACTTGAAAATAAAGCAACGCCATAGGTAATTAAATATGTACCAAGAAAAACATAAGGATTTTTATTAGATGATTTGTTTTTAAAATAAAAAACAAAATCTATTATTAATCCGATTAATATGACTAAAGATAACATAAGAACATAAAAAAATGAGCGTGTTCCTTTTAAGACTTCAATAAAATAGCCAATTATTAGGGCTGATGACATGGCAGTTAAGATCTTCATTACAATAGAATTAATAACGGCCGTCTGACTAAGAAGATTATTGATTTTTTTGTTCACCATAGTTGTAGACTCCTTTGCAATATCCACCATTATACAATAAGTTGGTAAAAAAGCAAATAATTTTTATGAGACGGTTGTATAGTATATGACAAATAATTGAGTGACAAAAATTTTGAAATATATTAAAAAAGCAAAAACATGTCTTATAAAGTCTGAACTTTTTACACTTTTTATGCAATTTTAATAATTTTAATAATTAATATATAAAAATGCTACACAAATTGTTTAATATGATGTATAATAAAGGTAAGACCTTAGACAAGTGCTGTTTAAAATGTATTAAAATAATTACATAATTCAAAAGAAGTATAATGATTTACCAGTTTTTAAAGTTTCCATATCTCTTCTATTTTTTATTAACGCCTTAAGAAACAAATATTGATTGATTTTATAAGAAAAAAAGGTATAATAAGACTGTTATTAAAAAAATGCAATTTTATAAGATATTTATAAGATGTACTAATCAATGAAATTAAGAGAGCTAATATTCTCTTAAATATAATAAGCAAGAAAAAAGGAGATTATCTATGGAAAAATTCTTTAAGCTCAAAGAAAACAAAACGAATGTAAGAACGGAGGTATTGGCCGGAATAACGACATTTATGACAATGGCGTACATCCTGGCTGTTAATCCGACAACCATGACAGCATTCAATGACATTCTTGGACTTGAGGGGTCAGCAAGAATGAATCCCAATGGTGTTTTCATGGCAACTGCTATATCCGCATGTATTGGTTCTTTATTAATGGCCCTTTTGGCAAATTATCCTTTTGCGTTAGCGCCAGGTATGGGATTGAATGCTTACTTTGCTTATACGGTAGTTCTTAAAATGGGTTACCCATGGCAAGTGGCATTAACAGCTGTATTTGTGGAAGGTATTATCTTTATTCTTCTTTCACTTACAAGCGTACGTGAAGCAATTTTTAATTGTATTCCTACAACTTTAAAGTTTGCGGTTAGTAGTGGTATTGGTTTATTTATAGCATTCATCGGATTACAGAATGGAGGCATTGTAGAACAAAATTCTGCTACATTGGTTCAGTTTCATGCATTCCATGTAGATGAAGTAACGGATATAACAAGGACTGCTAATGTTGGTGTTATACTTGCTATCCTAGGTGTTATCATTACTGCTATTCTTTTAATTAATAAAGTAAAGGGTGGTATATTATTTGGTATTCTTATAACCTGGGTACTTGGAATCATTTGTCAGCTAACAGGTCTTTATGTTGTTGATCCAGCTGCCGGATTTTATTCCTTACTTCCTAGTTTTTCATCAGGTTTTGATTTTGCAGCACTAGGCGATGTAGCTTTTAAGCTTGATTTTTCAGGTATTTTCTCTCTTGATTTTGTAGTTGTTATGTTTGCATTTTTATTTGTGGATATGTTTGATACTCTTGGAACATTAATTGGTGTTTCTGCTAAGGCTGATATGTTAGACAAAGATGGAAAGCTGCCTCGTATTAAAGGAGCTCTTCTTGCCGATGCTATCGGAACAGTAGGTGGTTCTTTACTTGGTACATCTACAGTTACAACTTATGTAGAAAGTGCTACTGGAGTTTCTGAAGGTGGTAGAACCGGTTTAACAGCACTAACAACAGCTATTTTATTCGGTCTTTCCGTATTCTTATCTCCAATATTTTTAGCAATTCCTGCATTTGCAACAGCACCTGCTCTTATTATTGTAGGATTCTATATGATGGGTTCAATTGCACATATTAATTTTGAAGATATGTCAGAAGCAATCCCTGCTTTTATCTGTATCATTGCTATGCCATTTACTTACAGTATTTCCGAAGGTATCTCTTTTGGTGTTATTTCTTACGTTCTAGTTAACTTAATTACAGGTAAGGCAAAAGAAAAGAAAATCAGCCTTGTTATGTATATACTGACCGTATTATTCATATTAAAGTATATATTATTATAAATAATTTAGAAATTACATCTTTACATATTTAAAAAAGTACCTATAGGACAAACATTAGAAAAATGTTTGCTCTATAGGTACTTTTTTGTATTCATAAAAGTAGTTGACAACTACCATATGCCATTGTATAATTTCGTTAATTTAATAATTCCTACTAGTTAAGTATAAATAGTAGGAATATAAAATAATGCATCGAATATAATAAAAGCAGATCAATGCTAATATTATGTAAAAAGAGAAAGAAAGGTACTATAGTTATGGATTGGTCGTACATAGGGAGAGAGTTACCCCGTTATATAGAAGCAGGCTTAGTTACATTAAAGATAGGATTTTGGGGGATTCTTGCAGCTGTAATTACAGGTTTGGTATGTTGTTTTGTATTGTATTACAAAATAGTTATATTACAAAATATTGTTAAAGTTTACGTAGAGCTATCCAGAAACACACCACTTTTGATTCAGGTGTTTTTCTTATATTTTGGGCTTCCTCAAGTAGGAATCAAACTAAGCGGAACGGCATGTGCCATCATTGCTCTTGGTTTTCTGGGAGGAAGTTATATGGCAGAGGCCTTTCGAGGGGGATTGGAAGCAGTCCGCAATTCCCAGATTGAGACTGGATTAAGCATTGGACTGGATAGGAGGCAAATGATGCAATATGTGATTCTGCCCCAGGCTATATCTATTTCCATGCCTCAGGTTAGTGCAAATTTTATTTTTTTACTGAAAGAGACCTCCATATTAAGTGCCATTGCAATTCCGGAGCTATTGCATGTGACACAACGTTTAATTGGTCTGTATTATAAGACAAATGAGTCTCTTTTACTTTTAACTGTAAGCTATCTGGTTATTATACTGCCCCTGTCCATACTATTAAGTTATATAGAAAGAAGGTTACGTCATGCAGAATTCGGGAATTAATGTGATATTTAATAATATTGGCATATTGCTTGACGGCCTTGGCAATACTTTGCTGATTGCGGTAGTTTCTTTGTTTATTTCCTTTTTTACAGGTTTTGGGTTCGGACTTTTAAGAATGTCTAAAAATAGAATTGTAAAAACACTTACATATATTTACCTTGAGGCCTTTCGTATTATACCCATTATGGTTTGGTTGTTTTCTTTTTTCTTCTTCATACCAAGAACTCTGGGATTGGATATATCTGGAGAAGTTGCTGCCATCGTAGTATTTACCATGTGGGGAACAGCGGAGATGGGGGACATTGTAAGAGGAGCACTGGAATCTTTATCAAAAGGGCAAATTGAAAGCGGATTATCCATAGGGTTATCCAAATTACAGTTATTCTTTTATATTCAATTTCCCCAAGCCATTAAGCGTATTGTTCCGGGAGCAATCAGCCTTGGAACCAGAATGATAAAAACTACTTCCTTGGTGGTACTAATTGGCGTAATTGATGTAATCGCAAGAGGAAAACAGGTTATAGAAAGAACCAAGGAAGCCTTTTGGATATATGGTTTTCTCTTTCTTCTATTCTTTCTAATGTGTTATCCTCTGTCCATTATGGCAAGAAAGCTTGAAAGAAAATGGGAAAGTTGAGGAGAATATATGAACAATGAAGAAATCGTACTTAAAATAAAAGATTTGCATAAAAACTTTGATGAAAGAAATGTATTAAATGGCTTAGACTTTACCCTTCATAAAGGAGAAGTAGTCGTTATTATAGGTCCTTCCGGATGCGGCAAATCCACCCTGCTGCGCTGTATTAACGGACTTGAGAAAATAGATGGGGGAGACATTCTTTTAGAAGGCACCAGTATCTATGATAAAAACATAAAAATGCGCCAGGTAAGACAAAAAGTAGGAATGGTATTTCAAAGTTATGATTTATTTAGTCATATGACCGTAATGGAAAATATTCTGCTAGGCCCTTTGAAAGTACAAAAGCGGGAGAAACAGGAGGTAATAGAACTTGCCAGAGAACTATTGAAAAAGGTAGGACTTAGCGATCGGGAAAATGATTATCCAAGGCAATTATCCGGTGGACAGAAGCAAAGGATTGCTATTGTACGCTCGCTGTGTATGAACCCGGATGTTGTACTTTTTGATGAAGTAACCGCAGCTTTGGATCCGGAGATGGTTCGGGAAGTATTGGATGTGATACTTGATTTGGCAAAGCAGGGTCTGACTATGATTATTGTGACTCATGAAATGCATTTTGCCAAAGCAGTATCAGACCGTATTCTGTTTATGGATTATGGGAAAATAGTGGAAGAAGGGGAACCGGAAGCCTTTTTCGGAAATCCGAATACAGAACGGGCAAAGCAATTTTTAAATAAATTTGAATATTAATAGTAGTTACCAAGTAATTCTTGGTTTCCTATAAAAAATAATGAAAAGGGAGAATACAGATTATGAAAAAAATGAAAAAAGGATATCTTATTATACTTGCAGTATTGACACTGGTTATTGGCTTAACCGGATGTGGAAAGAAAAACAGCACAGTAAGCGGAGAGGGAACGAAGGGGAAAATTGAAAAAATTAAAGAAGCCGATGTAGTAAAAATAGGGGTATTTGGTGATAAACCACCTTTCGGCTATGTTGCAGAAGATGGAAGTAATGTTGGATATGATGTATATCTGGGACGTCAGATTGCCAAAGATCTGCTTGGAGATGAATCAAAAGTAGAGTTTGTACTGCTGGAAGCGGCTAACCGTATCGAATATCTGAAATCAAAAAAAGTAGATATTGTATTGGCAAACTTTACTGTAACAGATGAAAGAAAAGAACAGGTTAATTTTGCAGAACCTTATATGAAAGTAGCGCTTGGTGTAGTTGCTCCGGAAGACAGCCCAATTACATCTGTAGAGGATTTAAAGGGTAAAACTTTAATCGTGAATAAGGGAACCACTGCAGAATTGTATTTTACAGAAAACTATCCCGATATTAAGTTATTAGCTTATGACGAAAATACTGAAACATTTCAGGCCTTGGTAGATGGAAGAGGATATGCATTAGCACATGATAATACCTTGCTGTTTGCCTGGTCATATGAAAATAAAGGATATAAGATTGTAGACGGTAATATTGGAAGTCAGGATACCATTGCACCTGCAGTAAATAAAGACGATACAGATTTGCTGGAATGGCTGAATAATGAAATAAAGACACTGACAGCAGATGGATTCTTTAAGGAAGCATATGATACAGAATTAAAAGATCATTTTAGCCCGGATACAAATCCCAGTGATGTAATATTTGAATAGTAAGATTCGTATAAATTTATTAAAAGTAAAAATATAAGTGTCAAAGATAATAAGTATAAAAGATGATAAGTATAAAGCTACAAAAAGTATAAAGCTATAAAAAGTATAAGTTATAAAAAGTATAAGTTATAAAATATAAAGTTATAAAAATCATACTAGAAAATCCCTGGTTTAAAAAGTTGTATAAACCGGGGATTTTTCTATGGGATTGAAGAATTCTTTAAATACATAAGGGGAACATCGATAGTCAGTTTTGATAGGGTGTCTTACCTCTTTTTATGTTGCGTATTCTAATATTATTATTATAATTTCTTAACAGGAATATAAATTTCCATAACAGTGTCTTGTCTATGGTGACAGCGTTCATCATAGAATTCAAAGTCAAGTTTACTTTCATCGTAAATATATCCGCTGTCTTGAAACCAATCTTCAAAAATATATTTCCATGTGCCTGTAATAATTTTTGAAAACTCATTTTGGTCTTTGTCTTTGGAGGTATCAACTGGCGGGGTTGTAAAAACCGCATATTCTGCTTCCGGAACTTCTACAGTCAGCATATCTTCTTCTACCTTTGAAAAATAATCAACAATTACACCCAGAAGATATATTGCATTTCCAGATTCAGATAAAGGAACACATAATCCTACTTCTCCATGTTTAGGAGGATTTAGAATCTGGTACATCTTGCTTTCTAAATTTTCACCATTATAATTGCTCCAGAAAGACGCAATATCTTTTGTATAAGTGGTGCCGGTAATATTGGTCTTTATTCCGTAACCGGCAACCTTAAATGCAGGCTTTTTTACAATAACAGGGTTCATAATATAACCTCCCATTTCCAACGTTGTTTTTCTGTCCCCATACCCAGCCATACGTGCTGTATATTGCGTGGGGCTGTAACCAAAAGCTTTGCGAAAAGCTTTTGTAAAGCCACTGGGTGTTTCGAATCCATAATCCATAGCAATATCAATGATCTTTCTGCCTTTGAATAATTCTGCGGCGGCTAAAGACAATTTACGCCCTCGAATGTATTCCATAACAGACACACCCCTGCATAAACTAAAGACTCTGCAAAAGTGATAAAGAGAGTAACCGGCGTGATCGGCAACTTCTTCAAGGGTAATGTTTTCTTTTATATGGTCTTCAATGAATTGAAGACTTTTCTCCATATCTTTTCTGTAATTCAATGTTCACCTCCGTCTGACCTTTTCATAGGTTAGCTTTATTATATCAACAACTTTAAAAGAAGACTATTCCTGTCTTGCTAAAGATTCATGAATAAGGATTCTTCATATAACCAAAATCAATACCTGAAATTGTAACCAATAATTTTTTATTACTAAGGAGATGAGACAAAGGATGCCTGTATAAACAAAGCAAAAGCACTTCTGAAAATATTTTGCTTCTAATTAAAATTTAAGGCGAAGAATCCCATCAAATGAGAATCTTCGCCTTTTAGAATATTATTTATAGAGATTATCTGAAGAAAAATCATATACGAAACTTCTTATAGGAGCGTTTCTAATGTAATGGCCTTCGTTTGTAATGGCCTTCCTTAGGCTTCTTCCTTTTCACCTATGGATAATACAAGGTTTAATAAGATACCTACTACAGCAGCTGTTGCAATAGCAGGGAATTTCATGCCGAACATGGGAATCATACTTGCTTCAAATCCAAAACTTCCGCCTAATCCAATAATTAAGATTACTGCAATAACAGCCAAGTTCTTGGATTTAAACATATCTACTTTCTTATCCATCATAATAGTGATACCCTGTGCAGCAATAACACCAAACAGATAGATGGACAAGCCACCGATAACGGCCTTTGGTATAGAGTATACAACATTTATTAATGGTGTAAAGCAGGAAATAATCATAGTAATAATTGCGGCGGCAATCAGTACAGGAACGGAGAAGATTTTGGATAAAGCCATGGCACTAATATTTTCACCATAGTTTGTTCCAGCGGGACCGCCGATAAATCCGGATACAATATCTCCAATACCATCGCCAATTAAGTTAAGACCAAGTTTGTCTTCAATGTCGTATTTCTTTTTAGAACCTTTTTTCTTAGCTAAATCATTTACATAAATATCAAGCTGATAAATATGAGCGGTTGATTCGGGAATGGTTGCAATGGCAATTGGCATAATTGCAGCAATTGCGGCCCAAGAAGGCTTTGGCAACGTAAAGATTGGAAGGTTAAGTATAGAATTACTGGTAATAGTATCGAATGTGATAAATGGGATACCAGTAACGCCTCCAATGATTGCAGCAGTAGCATAACCCGTAAAAAGGCCAAAAAGAATAGGCAGCTGACTCAGCTTACCTTTTAAGTATACCGAATATATAATTGTTGAAAATAATGTAACTAATGAGATAACCCAAGCCATATTACCGGCTAAACCAACCTGGTTTGCTGCTACTTCAGGGAATACGGAAGCATCAGTCATTGCATTTCCTGCTAGGGATAATCCGATTATAATAGAAATACTTCCTGTAACAGTGGGGGGAAGGACTTTGTCGATAGTGGATTTTCCGCAACGTTTGATAATCAAACCTGCAATAATAGAAACAAAACCAGACATTACAATACCAAATTGTGCAACTGAGATTTTTTCATTAAGAGAATAAGTAGTAAATGCTTCTGCACTCATGATAGAAGCAATAGCAGCGATATAAGAAAAACTGGAACCATAATATAAAGGAATTTTTCTGCCGGTAACAAGGATAAAAGCTAAAGTAGCCAACCCGCTGGCAAATATGGTAGTAGAAACGTGGAAACCAGTAATAAGAGCAACCAGTACAGTTGCCGGAAACATAACGACAATTTGCTGTAGAGCAAATAAAATAAGTGGAATAAATGGTGGGCGCTCATCAGGTAAATAACCCACGGTTTGATTTTGTTGTGACATAGTTGTGTACCTCCTTAAATTTTTTATATTTTGCCATAAAGTTATATGTTTGTAAAGAGGAAAAACGAAAATATTTTTATTAGTTTTTAATTTACTAAAGATGGATAAAACAGGCTGCGCAATTGACTTATAATTCACCTAAATCCAGTGAATTGGCTAATTTCTTTGAAATATAATTTGATTTATTTTTCTATTGACAAAGTGGGTATATGAGTATATACTGTGCATAGTTAGTATGTACAGTATAACAAAAGTGATTTGAAAAAGTAAATTCAATTAAACTGAAAATCAATCATGAATTAAAAGCTAAATAGATGAAAGATAAAAGCATAATCTGAAACAACATGATTGAGAATAAACGGAAGCAAATTACAAATAGAACCGAGGTGAATACGTGGAGATCATTATAAGCAATTCCAGCGGTAAGCCAATCTATGAACAAATTACATCCCAAATAAAAGGCTTAATTATGAGCGGAGAATTACCGTCCGGAGAGCCTTTACCGTCTATTCGTTTATTGGCAAAAGAATTAAGGATTAGTGTTATTACAACAAAAAGAGCTTATGAAGAACTGGAAAGAGAAGGCTTCATTACAACCATAGTTGGGAAAGGGAGCTATGTGTCAGAGAACAACACGGAACTTGTAAAAGAAGAACAGCTTCGAAAAGTTGAAGAAAATATGGAGAATGCAATTGACTATGCAAAACAGGGAGGTATTACCCTGGAAGAATTACATGAGATATTAGATATGATATATAAGGAGGACTAAATCATGGATTATGCTTTGGAATTAAATGGAATTTCTAAGAGCTATAAAAACTTTAAACTGGATAATATTACATTTAAAGTACCCCAGGGCTGCATTATGGGATTCGTAGGTGAGAATGGCGCAGGGAAAACTACGACTATAAAAACCATATTAAATTTAATACATGCGGATAAAGGAAATGTTCGTATTCTGGGTATGGATTATGTGAAAGACCAGCTGGCTATCCGAAACCAGATTGGAGTGGTTTTTGATGAAAGCTTTTTTCATGAGAATCTAACGTTAATGGATATATCCAAAATCATGAAACACATCTATTCCAATTGGGAGGATGAAACATTTTTCCGATATGCAAATACCTTTAAACTGCCAAAAGATAAGATAGTAAAAGAATATTCCCGGGGTATGAAGATGAAATTATCCATTGCAGTTGCCCTGTCCCACCAGGCAAAACTCCTAATTCTGGATGAAGCGACCAGTGGATTGGATCCTATCGTGCGAGATGAAATCTTAGATATATTCCTGGAATTTATACAGGCTGAAGATCATACTATATTTATTTCTTCTCATATTACAAGTGATTTAGAGAAGGTAGCAGATTATATTACCTTTATACACGATGGGAAAATTATATTAAGTGAAAGTAAAGATAATCTGACAGATAATTATGGTATTGTGAAATGTAAAAAAGAAGATTTTGAGAAATTGGATAGAAACCATATTATTGGCACACGGAAAAATCAATTTGGATATGAAACTATGATAGACAACAAGAGAGAAATTATAAAGCAGATGAATCAGAAAAAATACAGTAATGAATTTTATTTGGATAATATAACAATTGAAGAAATTATTTTATTTAAAGTAAGAGGTGAATAGTATGAGTGGATTAATATTAAAGGATATACTTAACTTAAAAAAGTATATGAAACAAATGGGGATTATTCTGATCGTGTATCTTTTTATGTCTATTAGTTTTAAAAACCCTAACTTAATAGTATTTATGATGGTATTTGTAACAACCATGTTGATAGTTACTTCAATGGCTTATGATGAAAGTACGAAGTGGGATAAATATGCATTGACCATGCCCATTACGAAAAAGGATCTGGTAAAGTCAAAATACGTATTGTTAGTACTTTTGGCCTTAGCCGGAGGAGTGATCTCATTAATTTCAGCCTTCATTTTATCCAAATTCATAGGAGTGAGTGATTACGAAGAAATGCTCCTGACCAGTGCTGGTGTCGTATTAGCCTCACTGCTTTTGTTCAGCATAATTATACCTATTATATTTAAAATGGGTACGGAAAAAACCCGTATTATTATGATTATATTGTTTGCGGTACCTACCATATTAATCACCGGGTTTTCCAAAATATTTAAAGATTTAAATATGCCACAGCTTACCGCCGAACAGGTCAAATACTTAGTTTATGCCTCACCTTTTATTGTATTGCTTATCGTATTTCTATCATATAATTTATCGGTTTCTATATTAAATAAAAAGGAATTTTAATATATTTTCCTTTTATGTAAAATACTATAACAAATCAATACCGTTTTACTAAATACACCCTGAGCCTGCAAGGCGAAGAATGCAATGGTTATGTAGCAATTCTTCGTTTCACAGGCTCAAGTTATATGGAATACCAAATTTTTAATATTCTATTCATTCTATCAATAACTTCTCTCAAAATCAATCAAATTTCTGGGCAGCTCTTTTCCTTCCACATAAGCTCTCAGATTTTCTTCAAATATAGTAAATAACCGGCTATTGAACTTAGGCAATAATCCGGAAATATGGGGAGTGATTAAAATATCTTCCCTTTCCCAAAGAGGATTATCAGCAGGTAACGGTTCTGCCTCAAAAACATCCAGTGCTGCAAAGGCCAGCTGTCCTTTCTCTAAAGCTTCAACTAAGTCAACAGTATTAACAGATTTACCTCTGCCAACATTAATGAATATGGCAGTTTTTTTCATTCTCGAGAAAATGGTTCGATCAAAGAAGTAAGTAGTCAGTGTAGTCAGTGGAAGGATATTGACAACAACATCTGCTTCTTCCACATGGTTTATAAAATCAGACTGTTTTATAATAACATCCATATGTTCCACAGCCTTACCTGTACGGTTTACCCCTACAGTTTTCATCCCAAAAGCTTTTGCAAGTTTTGCCACTTCAATACCAATGCGTCCTGCTCCTACTATCATCATAGTGCTGTTCTGTAATTCCATGATATTTTCTCTGTCTCCCCATTTTTTCAAGGGTTGATCTTTAATAGCTCCTATAATGCCTCTGGTATAAGACAAGAGCATGCCAAATACAGATTCTGAGATTACCTTTCCATGAAGACCGCTGCTGTTAGTTAATATAATGTGCTTTGCTTTCATAAGGCTTTGGTCTACAAAATCAACACCTGCCGTGTGTATCTGCACCCATTTTAACTTGCTGGAAGGACTATGCAAAATGGTATTGCCTATTTTACCGTTCCATCCATACAGAATCTCTATGTTATCTAAGGGAAAATCGGGGATTTCCTTCGTGAACCCATCCACAATCTCGTAATCGGGAGCAATGGTCTGCAACCGCTTAATTTGCTCCGGAGTCGTTGTTTGTAATAGCAAAATACCTTTTTTGTTCATGTGATACCTCCTCTTTGGATTATAACTTTATTGTATCTGAAATAACATAATTTGCAAAGGCAAAATGAAAATATTGTGTTTGGATAATTTAGAACTATTTTTAAATTAATGATTGGATAAAAATTTTGAATTTACGTATTTGTAAATTTCCCAAGTTGTGATATGATAACTTTATATGAGTGGAAGAAGACCAAGTATAGCTGACGTAATAATGGGATTGTCGGGCAGTGTAAAATGGCAGGATAATTCCACTTTCAAATGGACAGAAAATGACCAATGCTAAAAGGTACTTAGTAACAAAAACATGAAAATGAAAGTCCCTGAAATCAGCAGGTTTCATTTTCATGTTTTTTATGTGGAGGTGTTGATATGAGTGAAGCAACGGATACTAATATGAACCAGGAGGTATTGGAGGAAAATCATAAAATTAAAACGGATACACCATTTTTACCTTTACTTTATGCAATGGATACTTTTAGCCGTTCCCATAATGACAGTCAGATGCCTTTTATCTTTGCCATAGATGGTTTGTGCGGAAGTGGAAAGACTTCTTTAGCCAAAGAACTAAGTAATATTTATGACTGTAATGTTTTTCATATGGATGATTTTTATCTTCCTTTCGAAATGCGGACAAGGGAAAGGTTGGAACAGCCCGGGGGAAATGTGCATTATGAAAGATTTAATGAAGAAGTCCTTATCCCTTTGCTGAAACAAGAGACCATAACCTATGCTCCCTTTCAATGTTTTGCGGGAAATTACGGAGAACCAAGGATTATAAAACCCAAAGCCATAAATATAGTGGAAGGTTCCTACAGCCTTCATCCATATTTAAGCCGTTTTTATAACTGCAAAGTATTTTTAACAATTAATAAGCAGGTGCAAATAAGTAGAATACGTAAAAGAAGCGGAGAAGAGAAGCTTAGCCAATTTCTTGATAAGTGGATTCCTATGGAAAATAGGTATTTTACTGAATTACATATACAAAGCAGCAGTGACTTGGTTATGGATACTTCTGATTTATGGTAATGAATTGCACCTATAAATTCAACCTGTTAGAATAAATAGCAATAGTATGCAGAACTAAGATATTCAAAAGAAACTAAAAAATATAAATTTATGGAGGAAATATATTTGAGACCAGTAAACACCCAAAAACTTATTTACACAGCTGTATGCATAGCCATAGGCCTTATTTTACCCCAAATAATTAAACTAATCCCTGTTGCTAATATTGGAGCCATTATATCACCAATGCATATCCCTGTATTACTTAGCGGATTCTTGTGCGGAGTACCCTTCGCTGCCTTCTGTGGTATAATCTTACCCCCTTTGGCTTTTGTATTAACAGGAATGCCGCCTATTTACCCGGTTGGTATCTCTATGATATTTGAGCTTGGAACCTATGGTGCTTTAACTGCTGTATTATACCGTATCACGAAAGGTAAGATTTATCCTTCCTTAATCGGAGGTATGTTAGGGGGAAGGGTAGTTATGGGAATTGCTAATGCCATAATATTTGGAGTGGCTGGTAACTCTTACGGATTATCTGCATTTATTTCCGGGGCATTTATCAATGCAATACCTGGAATTGTGATTCAGCTTATTGTGGTGCCGGCTATTGTGTACGCTCTTAAAAGGGCAAGACTTATTCCTGCCGTGGAGTAAAATAATAACATGAATTAACTAAAGATAAACTGCTCATAATGCGGCAAAAGCTTATGCCGTAAAATAATAATAAATGAATTAATTAAAACAGAAGGACATAATTTAATAGTAAATATATCTTATAATTCATAAGAAAAGATAAGCATCAATAATAAAACTCAAGGGAATTTTCATATTTAACCATTTTCCTACATATGATGTAAAAATAACTTTTTTGGTGAGGAAATGGTACAAGCAAATAAAAAAAGCGAAATGTGTATACATAAGAATTCACAGGATGAGCCTAATAAAGAAGTAACAAACCAAGAAGTAACAAACCAAGAAGCAGCAAACCAAGAAGCAGCAAACCAAGAAGCAGCAAACCAAGAAGTAACAAATCAAGAAGTAATAAACCAAGAAGCAGTAAACCAAGAAGCAGTAAACCAAGAAGTAACAAACCAAGAAACGGCGAACCAAGAAGTATCCGGCACAGATTTCTCAAAAAAAGAACGACCCAAAAAAAGAAAGCCTTCCCTGAAAATTACCTTTCACAATCCCAATTCTGAAGAAGCAACAGCTTCTTTCCTGACAAAAATACTGGCAGAAAGAGTTGCGGAAGAAATGGGAAAGGAATTCCACAAATGAAAGCAGTTGCCTATTGCAGAGTATCTACCAACAAAGAAGAGCAGCTGGACAGCTTAGAGAGTCAGCAGACTTTCTTTACAGAGTATGCAAAAAGAAATGGATTAGAATTGATTCGGATTTATGCAGATGAAGGTAAAAGCGGCACAAAGATGAAGAACCGGACTGAACTGCTGGGATTGTTATCTGATTCCGGGAAGGATATGTTTGAAGTGGTATTAATTAAAGACGTTTCCAGACTGGCCCGTAATACCCTTGATTTTCTCACCAGTATCCGGAACCTAAAGTCTCAGGGCATCAAAGTCATATTTGTTAATTATGACCAAACCTCTTCAGACAGTTCAGAATTTATGTTAACCATGCTAAGTGCCATTGCTCAGGAGGAAAGTGCTAACACTTCCAAACGTGTGAAATTCGGCAAAAGACAGAATGCTGAGAAAGGAAAAGTTCCTAACTTGGTATTTGGGTATGATAAGATACCAGGGGATTATTTTCATTTGGATATCAATCAGACAGAAGCTGAGACGGTAAGACGGATTTTTCAATTGTATACAAAAGATTATATAGGAGCCAACCGGATCGCATATATTTTAAATCAGGAAGGCATAAAAACGAAACGGAATTGTAAATGGACACAGACAGCGGTTAGCAGAATATTAAATAATCCTATTTATATTGGAAAAATTGTTAATGGGAAACAGGAAGTAGAAGATTTCTTAACCGGTAAAAGAAGAACATTAGAAAAAAAACAATGGATGCTGGTTAAGAATTCCAAGCTAAAAATAATTGAAGAAGAGGATTATTTTAAAGCTCAAAAATTGTTACAAAGCCGTCAAAGGGCTTATAAGCAGACAAAGAAAAGAACTTCTGAAAAGTATATCCTTAGTCAGCTAATAGTCTGCAAGACATGTGGTTCCTCTTTTCGAAGGCTTGTAAGGCAGTATAAAAGTACCTATATAACATGGGTATGTAATGGACGTAATAGCAATGGAGTTGAATTCTGTAATAACAAAATTACTATTAATGAAGAAGAAATACTTTTAGCCATCGTAGAATACTTTAAAGGCTGTTTACAAGGAAATGCCAACTGGTATCAAGTCTTAATAAAAGAGATTAAGAGCCAGATCAGCAAAAATGCATGTGATACCGACAGTGAACAGAACCTGCTTTCTAACATAAAGAGGCTAAATAAAGAGAAAGAAAAATATATGGACATGTATACCAATGATATTATTACTCTTGAGGAACTTAAGGAAAAAACTGATTGTATTCATAAATCACTGGAATATTATCAGAAAAAGCGAAAAGGAATTCTATTGAATGGGAATTGTGATATTGAGGTAATAAAAAACATGCTGTTACCGGAGGGTATTCTTTGTAAAACGGGAGAACATTCAGGGGATAGGACGGCACTCCTAAACATCATTAATCCGGAACTATTAAATAATAACATGATAAAAAGAATTATGGAAAAAATTGAAGCGAATCCGGATGGAAGGCTTGATATTTACATAAAACATTTTTAGAATAGTTCTCATGGTATCATTACATGGATAAGGAAAGACAACTCTATATTCTAACGTTCCATTATATTACATCTATACATAAAGATGTTACAGAACGTTTAGTGCAAATTAATCCTACCCTAGCGGATAGAGCAAGAGTTGTATTGGATCTGAACAAGTCTGAAAGACATCTAAGAGGAGGTTTGGCAACGAAAGAGAAATACCTTCACAAATCAAAATACGGTCAGGTATTCTAACAATTAATGTTATATAAAATAAAAAAGAACCGGTCTGTCCGTTTTTAGGAGGACTCTGGTTCTTTTTAATATGTTTAAGAATATATATATTTTTATATAGGACAAGTTAAAAGAAGGAAAGTTTGGGAAATAGACCATAATCAGGGAGAGAAAAGTCCTGATAAATTATTAACTTAACAATACGAAACTTACCAATATACTAGGAATGTCAAGAAGTATTTACAAGAAAATGTTAAATATAAGCACCTTTGCAATGAAATATTCATAAAAATGTATAAATTATTCATTTTCGACATAAAAAGTTTATATAATTTAAAAAGATATTGTAAAGGTTAAGCAGTTTGTGATAAAATGAAAGTGCTGTGCTAGGCTGATTGTTAATTTAACGACAGACTGCGAAAAAGGATTATAAATATAAAACATAGAAAGAAGGAGTAATGAGCATGGGAGCAACTTTTAAAGGTGGCATACACACCTATGACGGTAAAGAATTAGCAAAAGACAAAGCTACTGCCTTACTACTGCCAAAGGGTGAAATGGTATATCCTATGTCACAACATATTGGGGCGCCGGCTAAGCCAATCGTAGCAAAGGGCGATTATGTGTTGGCAGGGCAAAAAATTGGAGAAGCAGTGGGTGCTGTATCAGCCAATGTAATCTGTTCTGTATCTGGTACTGTTAAAGCAGTGGAACCAAGATTGACAGCAGCAGGAACCATGGTTGAATCTGTTATTGTTGAAAATGATGGTGAATACAAAACAATAGAGAATTTTGGAGCAAAAAGAGATTATCAAAAGCTTTCAAAAGAAGAAATTAGGGATATTATAAAGGAAGCCGGAATTGTAGGTTTAGGCGGTGCGGCTTTCCCCACACATGTAAAATTTACACCAAAGGATGATAACAAAATTGAATATGTTATTGTTAACGGTGCGGAGTGTGAGCCGTATTTGACTTCTGATTATAGAATGCTGTTAGAAGAACCTGAGAAGGTTATCAGCGGACTTAAGATAGAGCTTAGTTTATTTCCTAACGCAAAAGGTATTATTGCCATTGAGGATAATAAACCGGAAGCCATTGCTAAAGTGAAAGATTTAGTTTCTAAAGAATCTAAAATTGAAGTAAGAGTGTTGAAAACCAGATATCCACAAGGTGGAGAACGTGTGCTGATTTATGCCTTAACCGGACGTAAAATTAGTTCCAGGATTCTTCCTTTTGAAGTTGGATGTATCGTGAGCAATGTGTGCACAGCTATTGCTGTACATAATGCGGTTGCAGAAAACACACCTTTGATTAACCGTATTATTACCGTTACCGGTGATGCGGTGAAGGATCCCGGCAATTTTAATGTGAGAACCGGTACGAACTACAATGAATTATTAGAAGCAGCAGGAGGATTTAAGAATAAACCTGCAAAAGTATTTTCTGGCGGTCCTATGATGGGACAGGCAATATATTCTACAGATATTCCTGTTTCAAAAACAACCTCTGGATTAGTTGCATTTTTGGAAGACGAAGTAGAAGAATTCGATACTACAGCATGTATTCGCTGCGGTAGATGCGTTGAAGTATGTCCAAGCCGTGTCATTCCTCAGAAAATGTATGAGTATGCGGCTCATTCAGATGCAGAGAATTTTGTGAAAATAGATGGAATGGAATGCTGTGAATGTGGATGCTGTTCTTATGTATGCCCAGCAGGATTAAGATTGACTCAATCCTTCAAGCAAATGAGAAAAAGTGTATTAAACAGCAGAAAAAAATAGTAAAAGAGAGGTGTCAATTTTGAGCGAATTATATAACGTATCCGCTGCTCCTCATATTAAAAACTGGGAATCTACCAGAACTATTATGCAGGATGTGGTAATTGCTTTAATTCCGGCCAGTATACTTGGTGTATATAATTTTGGGCTTAGAGCCTTAGCTGTTATTTTAGTGTGTGTTGTAGTCAGTTTATGGACTGAATATATTTATGAAAAAGGTATGAAAAAACCTGTTACTATAGGTGATTTTAGTGCCATTGTTACCGGTTTACTTTTAGCACTTAACTTACCGGCGTCTATTCCATTATGGATTGCAGCGGTTGGTAGTGTATTTGCTATATTAATTGTAAAGCAATTATATGGCGGAATTGGGCAAAACTTTATGAATCCTGCTTTGGCAGCACGTTGCTTCCTATTAATAAGTTTTGGAGCAAGAATGAATGATTTTAAGATTCCTGCCGTGAGTACGACAAAAGACCTTCTTATCCATGGAGCTATTGCAGTTGACGGTGTATCCGGTGCAACACCTTTAGCAGCATTAAAGGGCGGCACTGCAACAGATTTATTGGATATGTTTTTCGGTAATATTGGTGGAACCATTGGTGAGACAAGCGCTATAGCAATTTTAATCGGTGCTGCATATTTATTATTTAAAAGAGTTATTTCCTGGAGAATCCCGGTTACATACATTCTTACTTTTGTAATCTTTATGATTTTATTTGGTGGAAAAGGATTTGACGTTAATTTCTTATTAACTCATGTTCTTGGAGGCGGATTATTATTAGGTGCTTTCTTTATGGCAACGGATTATTCTTCCAGTCCAATAACCAGAAACGGTAAAATCCTGTTAGGTATATTCCTTGGATTAATAACCGGTGTATTTAGAACCTTTAGTAATGCAGCAGAAGGTGTATCTTATGCTATTATTCTGGGAAATTTAGTAGTTCCTTTAATTGATAAGGTAACGATGCCAAGACATTTTGGAAAGGGGACTAAGGTAAATGGCTAAGGAAAAGAAAAGTTCGATTATTAAAGATGCTCTGGTTTTGTTTGCAATAACTATAGTTGCGGGTATTTCCTTAGGCTTCGTATATGAATTGACGCTGCCTGTTATAAAGGAACAAGAGTTAAAGAAACAAACAGAGGCCTATGGCGCGATTTATCCTGATGCTGCTGAATTTGCAGCAGATGAGGACTTAACAAAGCTGGCTGAAGAAGCTGTAACAAAAGTATTAGAACCAAACGGTTTAAAAGGCAATACAATTGATGCGGCATTTGTTGCATTAGATGCTTCCGGAGAAAAAATTGGTTATGTAATGTCAATTACTTCCGGAAACGGTTACGGTGGTGCCATTACTTTATCCCTTGGCTATTCTGTAGATGGAGTGATTCAGGGAATGGAGATAATATCTATGAATGAGACACCTGGTTTTGGTGCGAAAGCCAATGAACCGGCATTTAAAGACCAGTTTAAGGGTAAGAAAGCTGATTTGATTGAATTTACCAAGTCAGGGGCAACCGCAGATAATCAAATTGATGCAGTAAGCGGTGCTACTATTACTACAACAGCAGTAACCAATGCAGTCAATTCAGGGCTTCGCTTCATTAATGAATTGGTTGAAGCAGGAAACTAGGGGGGTGAGCAGGATGAGTAAACAAAATAAAGAAAAAACAAATATATTACAGCCATTTATCAATGGCCTTATTAAAGAAAATCCTACCTTCGTGCTAATGTTAGGTTTATGCCCCACATTAGCAGTAACAAATTCTGCAAGTAATGCAGTAGGTATGGGATTGTCTTCAACAGCTGTATTGGTTATGTCTAACCTTTTGATATCAGCACTTAGAAAAGTTATTCCAGACAAAGTAAGAATGCCGGCGTATATTGTTATCGTAGCTTCCTTTGTTACAATAGTACAATTTGTGTTACAAGGATACGCTCCCGATATATATGAATCTTTGGGAATCTATATTCCATTAATCGTAGTTAACTGTATTATCTTAGGTAGAGCTGAAGCATATGCTAACTCCCATTCTATTGGTTTATCCATTATGGATGGCTTAGGTATGGGATTTGGATTTACTATTGGCTTGTTCCTGATTGGTGCTTTCCGTGAAGTGCTTGGTGCTGGTACAATTATGGGAGCTAAGGTAACTCCGGAAGCATTTGAACCTGCTAATATTTTTGTTTTAGCTCCCGGTGCTTTCTTCGTACTAGCTATATTAACAGCACTTCAAAATAAGTTTAAACTAAAATCAGCAACCAACGGATCTGTTCCCGGATCCAGCTTGGCTTGTGGCGGTGATTGTTTATCCTGTCATGGTGGTACTTGTGAAGATAACAGAGAAAAGTTAGAAACTGCAAAATCAGTGGCTGCTAAAAATAAGAAGGAGGATTAATTAAATGGGAGAATTAGTATTGCTATTCATTACATCAGCATTCGTAAGCAACGTTGTACTAAGCCGTTTCCTGGGATTATGCTCCTTTGTTGGTGTATCTAAAAAATTAAAAACTGCTACCGGTATGGGATTTGCAGTCGTATTCGTCATTGCTATTGCATCAGCGGCAGCAAACTTAATATATGACCATATTTTAGTTCGTTTTGACTTAGAATATTTACAAACTATTGTGTTTATTTTAGTTATTGCAGCTCTTGTTCAATTTGTAGAGATGGTAATTAAGAAATACAGCCCAGCCTTATATAATGCACTTGGCGTTTATTTGGCTTTAATCACTACAAACTGTGCAGTATTAGGTGTTGCGCTTACTAATGCAAAAGAAGGATATAATATTGTATATAGTATTGTTTATGGCTTAGGAACAGCCTTTGGCTATCTGGTTGCTATTGCTCTCTTAGCAGGTATTCGTGAACGTATGGAAAATAGTGAAGTGCCAAAAGCCTTCCAGGGAATGCCAATCGTATTAATTACATCTGGACTTATGGCGATAGCGTTCTACGGATTCTCCGGCTTGTCATTATAGAAGGGGGACGAGAAGATGAATATAATTGGATTATTAGAAAAAATAGCATTCGTAAATGCGGTACCTGTTCTTGCATTTAATATAAAGGGTGTTGCTGTTGCAGCAGTGCTGGTAAGTCTTACCGGTTTAATCATTGGCCTTTTATTGGGTATAGCTGCGAAAAAGTTTGAGATTAAAGTAGATGAAAAAGTATCTTTAGTTCGTGACCTTTTACCCGGCAATAACTGCGGAGCCTGCGGATATGCTGGCTGTGACGCGATGGCAGAAGCCATTGCAGCAGGAAAAGCTCCTGTAAACGGCTGTCCTGTAGCTAACAGTGGGATACATACCCAAATAGCGGAAGTAATGGGTACAGAAGCAGGAGAATTGGATAGACAAGTTGCCTTTGTAAAATGTGCCGGTACTTGTGACAAAGCCAAAGTAAAATACAATTATGTTGGTATTAAAGATTGTAAGCAGGCAGATGTGGTTCCCGGCGGCGGACCAAAACAATGTACTTATGGATGTACAGGATACGGTTCTTGTGTAAATGTCTGTGAATTTGATGCAATCCACATCGTAGATGGCATTGCATTGGTTGATAAAGAAAAATGTACTTCCTGCGGTTTGTGTATTAAAGAATGTCCTAAGAACTTAATCGAACTGGTTCCTTATAAAGCGGAAACAAAAGTGCGCTGCAATTCAAAGGATAAAGGTCCTGTTGTAAAACAAGGATGCAGTATTGGATGTATCGGATGTAAGCTTTGTGAAAAGGCTTGTCAATATGATGCAGTACATGTAAAGGATAATTTGGCATTAATCGACTACAGCAAATGTACAAACTGCGGCGAATGTGCTAAAAAATGTCCTACTAAAGTTATTCTTTCCGAATTAGCAAAGAACCCAAATGAAGCAAAAGCGGTGTAATATACATGAAAAACTCCATTGCAACAAAAACGGCTTACTATGGTGTACTTACTGCCTTAGCCCTTATATTCAGTTATGTTGAAGCTTTAATTCCTATTCCCCTAGGGGTTCCCGGCATTAAACTGGGACTTGCCAATATAGTGATTCTTATTGCTTTATATGTAATGGGAACTAAGGATGCATTTATTATTTCCTGTATCCGTATTATGCTGGTAGGTTTTACTTTCGGTAATATGTTCAGTATTTTATACAGTTTGGCAGGTGCAATATTAAGCTGGATTGTTATGGCTTTATGCAAAAAGATGAAAGGTCTTAGTATAGTTGGCGTAAGTATTGCCGGCGGAATCTCTCATAATATTGGGCAGATTGTGGTAGCGGCAATTACTATGAAAACTCCGGGTATTTTATCTTATTTACCAGTCCTGCTGATTGCTGGTACAATTACCGGACTCGTAATTGGTATATTGGTAGAGATTATTTTAAAAGTACAAACAAAGGCTTTTAAGTAGGCCGTCATATAAAATAAAGAGCTGTTCAGAGCAACAGCTCTTTATTTTATATACGAATATAACTCTGTTTTTATCAGGCATAATGTGGCATTTGACGTCATAATAGTATATTTTTTGACATTTCTCTTGTAATAAGCCGACGAATATGGTATAATTTAACATGTGAATAGTTCGTCACATTTGCCTCAGGTGTCAGTACCTAAATGGCAGCAGTATATGTTCATAAGAATCTATTATACTAAGGAGACGTTTCATGAAGATGATGAGGAAAATGAGTATTAAAGTAAAGTTATTACTAGGGTTTGCAGCAGCTAATCTTATTCTCGTTGTAGTGGGACTTTTGGGCGTTTATGGGATAGAAACACTACAAAAAAATTCAGAATTAATCTATAGTTACAACTTAAGAAGTGTGGATCAATTACACCAAGTAAAGGAAAGTCTGTTAAATATCCGTATGGAACTTCAGAATGCAGTATTATATAAGGACCCGGAACAGACTACCACAGCTGCAAGAAAAGTTCAAATCTATGCCCAGCAAAATCAAACAATATTAAAATCTTATAGCGAATTGGACTTAACAAAGGATATGGAGGAGGATTACAGTAAGCTGCAGGGACTCCTTACAGAATATCGTGATGCAAGAACCAAACTGCTGGACGAAGCCAATGCAGAGAATTATGATAAGGCGGAAGATATGATAACGGGCGTATTGGAGATAATCGGCCGTGTGGATATGGTAATTGACGGACTAATAGAGAAGAATCAGGTAATGGCGAAAGAAGATTATGATTCTAATACAACTACCTATAATAAGATTCGCATATATATGTTGATTGTTGCAGTATCCGGAGTATCTGTCAGCATGCTTATCAGTATATTCATATCCTTTGGTATATCACGGGTGGCTAAAAAAGGTTTAGCATTTGCAAGAGCTGTGGGAGAGGGAGATTTGACATATCAAGTGCAGGTAAAGAGTGATGACGAACTTGGAAAGTTAATTAAAGCACTGATACAGTCAAGAGATAATATACGTGACTTGATACATAATATTATAGAACAATCTCAGGAAGTTACTGCTTCCAGTGAAGAACTTTCAGCTACATTAGAGGAGATGTCCAGTACCTTTTCACAGATTGAAAACAATACTTCTTCTATTGTAGATAACATTCAGGAGGTTCACGCAATTACAGAAGAACTATCAGCCACAGTGGAACAGGTAAATTCCGGTGTAGCACAGTTATCTTCTGAATCTACCCAAAGCAGTGATGAATCTGTGCATATAAAAGATAGATCCATAGAAATTAAGAATAAAGGATTTGAGTCTAAATCTTTAGCAGATACCTTATATGAAGAAAAAGAAGAGAAGATTTTAAAAGCAATTGAACAAGGCAGTGTAGTAGATGAGATTATAATCTTTGCAGAATCCATTGCAGCAATTGCGGAACAGACCAATCTCTTAGCAATCAATGCTGCTATTGAATCAGCAAGAGCCGGAGAACAAGGCAAGGGATTTGCAGTGGTTGCAGATGAAATACGTGTATTGGCCGAAAAATCCTCAGGTTATGTTAAGAACATTCAAAGTGTAGTAACTAATGTAAAAGCAGCGGTTGGAAATCTTTCTGAAAACTCAAAAGATGTATTAGAATTTATTAGTAATCGTGTAAGGGAAGACTACAAATTGCTAATTGAAACCGGCAGCAGTTATGAAAAGGATGCGGCTTTTGTAAGTGATTTATCCAGGAATGTTGCTGCTATGGCGGAATCTTTGAATACATCCACAGAAGAAATCTCAGCAGTTGTCCAAACAATAGTGACTAACGTGGACAGCACTAACAAGAATTCGGATGAAATTATGTTAAGCATTGAACAGACTGCCAAGGCTATGGAGGAAGTTGCTAAGACAGCGCAGCATCAGTCAGCAATTGCTGAAGAATTAAGCCGAATGACTTCCGTATTCAAAATATAGAATATAGCAGCTTTTTAAATGGTTACGACTTAAATTTTAAAATCATGAGAAATATATTTTTCCAAAAGCATATTTTGTGAAAAAGAATATATTTTAGAATTTCATATATACTATATTTCATAAGAAGCAGTTGTAAGATAAGATGATATCAGATGGAACATAGGAGGAAAATATAAGACGATGAGTTTCATATTTTCTTCAGCTATGGAGACTCATGATATATTGAATTTATTTTATAGCAGCTTCTTATATTATTTTGAAATAATATTCAAATAACATTTAAAATAAAAAAGTGCTTGTAAATTTTTCGAAATAGTGATAAAATGGGAATACATATAAAAAATATATTGACGTATGTTTTATAGTATGTTATATTAGACTAGCGATGGAAGAGGTCTTTTTTTTATGCCTAAAAATCCGTGTTCCATATATTTTACTAAGAATATTGGATCACCCAATTTTAAATTTAACGGAGGTGGAAGTTGTGCGCGTAAAGATCACATTGGCATGTACAGAATGTAAACAACGTAATTACAACATGACAAAGGAAAAGAAATTACATCCTGACAGAATGGAAACAAAAAAATATTGTAAATTCTGTAAATCACACACATTACACAAGGAAACAAAATAGTTAGGTTTGATTTTCGAAAGGAAAGTGAAGTCATGGGAGAAACTGCAAACAATACAGAAAAAGCTCCAAAGAAAAGTTGGTTCAAAGGTCTGAAAGCTGAATTCAAAAAGATAATTTGGCCTGATAAAGAATCACTTGCGAAGCAGTCACTGGCAGTTATTGTTATATCCGTAATTTTAGGTTTAGTAATCGCCGTATTAGACTTAGGAATCAAATATGGTGTAGATACTTTTATTAAAATAGGATAGGGTGATAATTCATGTCAGAGACAAATTGGTACGTTGTTCATACCTATTCCGGTTATGAGAATAAGGTAAAAGCCAACATAGAAAAAACAATTGAAAACAGAAAACTTCAAGATCAAATCTTAGAAGTATCCGTTCCTATTCAAGATGTTATTGAAGTAAAGAATGGAGTTAAGAAAAAAGTTCAGAAGAAGATGTTCCCTGGATATGTTTTGCTTAACATGGTAATGAACGATGATACCTGGTACGTAGTTCGTAATACGAGAGGCGTTACTGGCTTCGTCGGTCCTGGATCAAAGCCGGTTCCATTAACAGAAGCAGAAATGCGGGGAATGGGAATTAAGAAAGACGATGTTGTAATTGACTTGACTGTTGGTGATACTGTTGCAGTAATCTCTGGTGTGTGGGAGAATACTACAGGTGTTATTAAACAAATTAATCCACATAAACAAATCGTCACAATTAACGTTGATATGTTTGGTCGTGAAACTCCTGTCGAAATCAGTTTCACAGATGTCAAAAAAATAATGTAAACAAAGATACATCTAGAATACATGAAATATCGAAAACGATAGGTATCTAGATAGTGGGAGGGTAATGGATGCGTATCCATAGGACAATATTATCCATGGATTACTAAAATCCTAGATAGAACTCTATTGCAGGTGATAATCTGCTGTAGATGATAATCTAATGTAGATAACGATCTAGTGTAGATAATCTACTGTAGATGAATGAATCTACTACTCCCGGTAAAACCACAATATTTCAGGAGGTATGCTATAATGGCAAAGAAAGTTACAGGTTACATTAAATTACAAATCCCTGCTGCAAAGGCTACACCAGCTCCACCAGTTGGACCAGCTCTAGGTCAGCACGGTGTAAACATTGTACAATTCACAAAAGAATTCAATGCAAGAACAGCAGATCAAGAAGGAATGATTATACCAGTAGTTATTACTGTATATCAGGACAGAAGCTTTAGCTTCATTACTAAGACTCCACCAGCTGCAGTTTTACTAAAGAAAGCATGTAAAATTCAATCTGGTTCAGCTGTTCCAAACAAAACTAAAGTTGCAACTATTACTAAGGCAGAAGTTCAAAAGATCGCTGAATTAAAAATGCCTGACTTAAATGCAGCAAGTGTTGAAGCAGCAATCAGCATGATTTCCGGTACAGCCAGAAGCATGGGAATAACTGTAGTTGACTAATATAGAATGTTACTGTGGGAGGGTAATGGCAACATAGTTGCCATGGAAAATTGCTTCGCAATTTTCATAAGCATAACAAAAGTTATGTATACTCCCGATACTACCACTAGGAGGTTAATAGAATGAAAAGAGGAAAGAAATACGTTGATGCTGCAAAGCTTATCGACAGAGCTACGTTATACGATGCAGCAGAAGCAATCAGTTTAGTTAAAAAATCAGCAGTTGCTAAATTTGATGAAACAGTAGAAGCTCACATTAGACTTGGTGTTGACGGACGTCATGCTGACCAACAGGTTCGTGGTGCGGTAGTATTACCACACGGAACTGGTAAAACAGTTAAAGTACTTGTATTTGCTAAAGGCGATAAAGTAGCAGAAGCAGAAGCAGCAGGTGCTGATTATGTTGGTGGAGAGGAATTAGTTCCTAAGATCCAAAACGAAGGTTGGGTAGACTTTGACGTAGTTGTTGCAACTCCGGATATGATGGGTGTTGTTGGTCGTTTAGGACGTGTACTTGGACCAAAAGGCTTAATGCCAAACCCAAAAGCTGGTACTGTTACCATGGATGTAACAAAAGCTGTTAACGATATTAAAGCAGGTAAGATTGAATATAGATTAGACAAGACCAATATTATTCACGTGCCAGTTGGTAAAGCTTCCTTTACGGAAGAACAATTAAGCGACAACTTCCAGACGCTGATGGGTGCAATCATTAAAGCAAAACCAGCTGCTGCAAAAGGACAATATCTAAAGAGCGTTGTAATAGCTTCTACTATGGGACCTGGTGTTAAATTAAACACAGCTAAATTAGGTTAATCCATTTGCAAACAATATTTTGTTGGAAATTTTGATTTATGGTTGACACTATAATAGATTAATGATATACTACAACGTGTTATAACTGCCGAAGACAGTAGGTGCGGTTGAATGAAGACTATTTCAAGAAAATTCTTTTCATTCATAGCGTAAGTTGAAAACGCCTACCGAGGGAAATAAGAAATCTAAGATGACTTATAATAGCCCTTACTGTCTAACAGTAAGGGTTTTTTGGTTAAAAGATTATGTTTCGGATTCTACGAAACATTTCTACCAAGATCCCCTTTGACAGAAAGAATGTAAAATCTATAAGGAGGTGTGCTAGAATGGCAAAAGTAGAACTTAAACAACCTATCGTTGATGAAATCAAAGGATATGTAAAAGATGCAAAATCAATTGTTGCTGTAGACTATCGTGGACTTACTGTAGAAGAAGATACAAAACTTCGTAAACAGTTAAGAGAAGCAGGTGTAGTTTATAAAGTTTACAAAAACACATTGTTAAAACGTGCATTTGAAGGAACAGAATTTGAAGCATTATCCAAGCACTTAGACGGACCTACTGCTGTAGCATTTGGTCTTGATGATGCAACTGCTCCTGCAAGAATCCTTAATGATGTTTCTAAGACTTCTCCAAACCTAGAGTTTAAAGCTGGTGTTGTTGAAGGAACCTATTATGATGCAAAAGGCATTCAGGTTATTGCAACTATTCCATCAAGAGAAGTGCTTATTTCCAAATTACTTGGAAGCTTACAATCCCCTATTACCAACTTTGCTCGTGTTATTAAGCAAATTGCAGAAAAGCAAGGCGAAGTAGCATAATAGAAGTTTGTAAGATTATAAAAGCTTAGATTAATATTAAGCTAATTATTCGAAGTGATATAAACATTCGAAAAGAATAAAGAAAAAACTATTCTAACAGAGAATATAAACGAAAAATATAATTGGAGGTAATTAATAATGACAACTCAAGAATTTATTGATGCTATTAAAGGCATGACAGTATTAGAATTAAATGATTTAGTAAAAGCATGTGAAGAAGAATTTGGTGTATCTGCAGCAGCAGGTGTTGTTGTAGCAGGACCAGCAGCAGGCGGAGCAGCAGCAGCTGAAGAAAAAACAGAATTTGATGTTGAATTAACAGAAGTTGGAGCAAACAAAGTTAAAGTTATCAAAGTTGTTCGTGAAGTAACTGGCTTAGGCTTAAAAGAAGCTAAAGACGTTGTTGATGGAGCACCTAAGGTACTTAAAGAAGCTGCATCTAAAGAAGAAGCTGAAGAGATTAAAACTAAGCTTGAAGCAGAAGGCGCTAAAGTTACACTTAAATAATAAAAGTTTACTTTATACTAAGAATCCCACAACAATGTTGTGGGATTTTTGCTTATTAATTCAAAAGACAATAAAAAATAAAAAAAGTCAACAAATTTTTGTTGACACAATGAAAAATTTGTGATAGCATGAAAAGTGCACTATTGTGCTGTGGTATGCCTAAGTGTATATATTATAGCACATAAAAACTAAGTTGAAAAGTATTTTCATTAAAATTATTCAAGAATATTTCGAAAATAGGTTTTTTTACCCATTATTTTGGTAATATTTATGAATATTAATAAAACATCAAGGGGTGAAAACGTCAATGGATAAAAACAGGATACGTCCAATCAAAGTTGGTAACGGCGTTAGAATGAGCTACTCGAGGCAAAAAGAAGTATTAGAAATGCCAAATCTTATTGAAGTTCAGAAAGATTCATATCAATGGTTTCTTGACGAAGGTCTAAAAGAAGTCTTTGAGGATATTTCTCCAATTGAAGATTATAGTGGGCATTTAAGCTTAGAGTTTGTGGATTTCGTGCTGTGTGAAGATGATGTAAAATATTCAATTGAGGAATGTAAGGAAAGAGATGCAACTTTTGCAGCTCCTCTTAAAGTAAAGGTCAGACTTCACAACAAAGAGAACGATGAAATCAATGAACACGATATTTTTATGGGCGATTTACCATTAATGACTGAAACAGGAACTTTCGTTATTAACGGAGCCGAGAGAGTTATCGTAAGCCAATTAGTACGTTCCCCCGGTATCTACTATGCTATTGGACATGATAAGATTGGTAAGAAACTATTTTCCTCAACGGTTATTCCAAATAGAGGAGCATGGTTAGAGTATGAAACAGATTCCAATGATGTATTTTATGTACGTGTAGACAGGAATAGAAAAGTTCCTATTACTGTTCTTATTCGTGCATTAGGCATTGGAAGTAATGTTGAGATACAGGAAATTTTTGGTGAAGAACCTAAAATTATAGCAAGTATCGCAAAGGATCCATCGGATAATTATCAGGATGGTTTACTTGAGTTGTATAAAAAATTGCGTCCGGGTGAACCGCTTTCTGTTGAAAGTGCAGAATCATTAATAAATAGTATGTTTTTTGATCCAAGAAGATACGATCTTGCTAAAGTGGGAAGATTTAAATTCAATAAAAAGCTAGCTTTGAAAAACCGTATACTTGGTGTTACTCTTGCAGAAGATGTTATTAATAGAGAAACCGGAGAAATTCTTGCAGAAGCAGGAACGGTGGTTACAGAGGAACTTGCAGTTTTAATTCAAAACGCAGCAGTTCCCTCCGTTGTAGTTCAGGCAGAAGAACGTAACGTTAAAATTCTTTCTAACTTAATGGTTGATATAAACTGTTATCTGGATGTGGATAAAGAAGAATTGGGAGTAACAGAAGAAGTTTACTACCCAGTTTTAAAAGGCATTTTGGAAGAATTTAAGAACTTAGACGATAGAAAAGAAGCAATTAGAAAGAACATAGCCGATTTAATTCCCAAGCATATAACCAAAGATGATATATTTGCATCCATTAACTATAATATTCATCTGGAGTATGGTATTGGTGCGGCAGACGACATTGACCATTTAGGAAACAGAAGAATTAGAGCGGTTGGAGAATTATTACAAAACCAGTATAGAATCGGTCTTTCCAGAATGGAACGTGTAGTTAGAGAAAGAATGACAACACAAGATTTAGAAGGCATCAGCCCTCAATCTTTAATTAATATTAAACCTGTTACTGCTGCAGTAAAGGAATTCTTTGGTAGTTCCCAGCTGTCACAGTTTATGGATCAACATAATCCTTTAGGTGAATTAACACATAAGAGACGTTTGTCCGCCTTAGGCCCTGGTGGTTTGTCCAGAGATAGAGCCGGATTCGAGGTTCGTGACGTTCACTATTCTCACTATGGCAGAATGTGTCCGATTGAAACTCCGGAAGGTCCTAACATCGGTTTAATTAACTCCTTAGCTTGTTATGCAAGAATTAATGAGTACGGATTTATTGAAGCACCATATAGAAAAGTAGATAAATCTGATCCTAAAAATCCTAGGGTTATAGACGAAGTTCTTTACATGACAGCAGATGAAGAAGATAAATATATTGTGGCACAAGCCAATGAACCATTGGATGATAATGGTTATTTTATAAGCAGTAACGTATCCGGACGTTTTAGAGAGGAAACTTCTCAATTCGAAAAATCCAAAGTGGATTACATGGACGTTTCTCCTAAGATGGTATTCTCTGTTGCTACAGCAATGATTCCGTTCCTTGAAAATGACGATGCTAACCGTGCCCTGATGGGTTCTAACATGCAGCGTCAGGCAGTTCCTTTGTTAATTACTGAGGCACCTGCAGTAGGAACCGGTATGGAAGCAAAATCAGCAGTTGACTCCGGTGTATGCGTTGTTGCTAAGAAATCCGGTGTTGTTGAAAAAGCAGCAGCTAAAGAAATTATTATCAAGAACGATGATGGAACAAAGACTCCATATAAGCTTGTTAAGTTTGCAAGAAGTAATCAGGGTACTTGTATCAACCAAAGACCTATTGTTAATAAAGGTGACAAAATTGACGCCGGTCAGGTAATTGCAGATGGTCCTTCCACTTCTCAAGGTGAGTTAGCATTAGGTAAGAATCCACTAATTGGATTTATGACCTGGGAAGGCTACAACTACGAGGATGCTGTTCTTTTAAGTGAAAGACTGGTTCAGGAAGATGTGTACACTTCTGTTCATATTGAAGAATACGAAGCAGAAGCAAGAGACACTAAATTAGGACCGGAAGAAATCACAAGAGACGTTCCGGGCGTTGGTGATGACGCATTAAAAGATTTGGATGAAAGAGGTATCATAAGAATTGGTGCTGAGGTTCGTGCCGGAGATATTCTTGTAGGTAAAGTAACTCCTAAGGGAGAAACAGAGCTTACAGCAGAAGAGAGACTTCTTCGTGCAATCTTTGGTGAAAAGGCAAGAGAAGTAAGAGATACTTCCCTGAGGGTGCCTCATGGTGAATATGGTATTATTGTAGATGCCAAAGTGTTTACAAGAGAAAACGGAGACGAGTTATCACCTGGTGTTAACCAAACTGTTCGTGTATACATTGCTCAGAAGAGAAAAATCCAGGTTGGTGATAAGATGGCTGGTCGTCATGGTAATAAGGGTGTTGTTTCCCGTGTATTACCTGTAGAAGATATGCCTTTCTTACCAAATGGAAGACCTCTTGATATTGTATTAAACCCACTAGGCGTACCATCACGTATGAACATTGGACAGGTGCTTGAGATTCATTTAAGCCTTGCTGCTAAAGTACTTGGCTTTAATGTAGCCACACCGGTATTCGATGGAGCAAATGAGTTCGATATCATGGATACATTGGAAGTTGCCAATGATTATGTAAATACAGATTGGGAGTCTTTTGTAGGAAAATATAAAGATATATTAGATTCTGACATATTGGAATATTTAGATAGAAACAAAGAAGAAGCAAAATCACAATGGACAGGTGTTCCTATTAACCGTGATGGTAAAGTAAGACTTCGTGACGGAAGAACCGGAGAATATTTTGACGGCTCCGTTACTGTTGGTTTCATGCACTACCTAAAACTTCACCATCTGGTAGATGACAAGATCCATGCCCGTTCAACAGGACCGTACTCCTTAGTTACTCAACAGCCTCTTGGCGGTAAAGCACAATTCGGTGGACAGAGATTCGGTGAGATGGAAGTTTGGGCACTGGAGGCATATGGTGCAGCTTATACGTTACAAGAAATTTTAACTGTAAAATCTGATGATGTAACAGGACGTGTTAAGACTTATGAAGCTATTATTAAAGGTGAAAATATTTCAAAGCCTGGTATACCGGAATCCTTTAAGGTGCTTCTAAAAGAATTACAGTCATTGGCACTTGATGTAATAGTATTAGACGAAAATGGTCAAGAAGTTAAGATGACAGAAAACATTGATTATGGCGATGGAGACTTAACACCACTAATTGAAGGAGACAACAACTTCAGATATGACGAGGATTATAACGAAGCGGGATACAGAGAAACTACTGCGGAAGAAGACAGTTTCTTTGATGCCTTTGAAGAAGAGGAAGTAGAAGCTGAAGTTGAATTAAATGAAGTGGATGACGAAGAATTCGAAGTATAAAAAGTGACTGATGGAATTGGGGAAAGATTTTTTTCTCCTCAATTCCATTAAGAGTTATGACATTTTTTATGTTAATATTGAACGGATGAAGCAGTGTCCGTACTATGAAAGGAAGTGCCAGATGATGCCAGAAGTAGTGAATAACGAAAGTTCTCAGGAAATCACATATGATGCGATAAAAATTGGATTAGCTTCTCCTGAAAAGATCAGAGAATGGTCAAGAGGCGAAGTTAAGAAACCGGAGACAATAAACTACAGAACCCTAAAACCTGAAAAAGACGGTTTGTTCTGTGAAAAGATATTTGGACCAAGCAAAGACTGGGAATGTCATTGTGGTAAATATAAAAAGATTAGATATAAGGGCGTAGTATGTGACCGTTGTGGCGTTGAAGTAACCAAAGCCAGTGTTCGTAGAGAAAGAATGGGACACATTGAACTTGCTGCACCAGTATCACATATATGGTATTTTAAAGGAATTCCCAGTAGAATGGGTCTTATCCTGGATCTCTCTCCTAGAACATTGGAAAAGGTACTATATTTTGCATCTTATATTGTTTTAGAAAAAGGTAATACAGACTTACAATATAAACAAGTTTTAAATGAAAAAGAATATAGAGAAGCTTATGAGAAGTATGGTAATAAGTTTAGAGTGGGAATGGGTGCGGAAGCTATTAAAGAACTGTTAGAAGCAATCGATCTTGAAACAGAAGCTGTTGCACTAAAGAAAGAATTAAAAGGTTCCACCGGACAAAAAAGAGCAAGAATTATTAAAAGACTGGAAGTAGTAGAAGCTTTCAGAGAGTCAGGAAACAGACCGGACTGGATGATTCTTACCGTGGTTCCAGTTATCCCTCCTGATCTTAGACCAATGGTACAATTAGATGGTGGACGTTTTGCAACCTCTGATATGAATGATCTTTACAGAAGAATTATAAACCGTAATAATCGTTTAAAGAGACTTTTAGAATTAGGTGCACCGGATATTATTGTACGTAATGAAAAGAGAATGTTACAAGAAGCAGTAGATGCTTTAATTGATAATGGTAGAAGAGGAAGACCGGTTACAGGTCCTGGTAATCGTGCTCTGAAATCTTTATCTGATATGTTAAAGGGTAAGCAGGGACGTTTCCGTCAGAACTTACTTGGTAAGCGTGTTGACTACTCCGGACGTTCCGTTATCGTAGTAGGACCGGAATTAAAGATTTATCAGTGCGGACTTCCAAAGGAAATGGCAATCGAATTGTTTAAGCCTTTCGTAATGAAAGAATTGGTTTCCAGGGGAACTGCCCATAATATAAAATCTGCTAAGAAGATGGTAGAAAGACTTCAATCGGAAGTTTGGGACGTATTAGAAGAAGTAATCAGAGAACATCCGGTTATGTTAAACCGTGCCCCGACACTTCATAGATTAGGTATTCAGGCTTTCGAACCCGTACTTGTAGAAGGTAAGGCAATTAAACTTCATCCATTGGTATGTACAGCTTTCAATGCCGATTTCGATGGTGACCAGATGGCGGTGCATTTACCATTGTCTGTTGAAGCTCAGGCAGAATGCAGATTCTTACTATTATCACCTAATAACTTGCTAAAACCATCCGATGGTGGTCCGGTTGCAGTACCTTCACAGGATATGGTACTTGGTATTTATTATCTGACTTTAGAAAAACCGGGAGACTTAGGCGAAGGTCACTGCTTTAAGAGTATAAATGAAGCTATTCTTGCATATGAGAATAATGCAATTACTTTACATGCCAAAATTAAAGTAAGAAGAACCGGTATTAATAGTCAGGGCGTAGAAGAAAGCAAAGTGATTGAATCCACTTTAGGAAGATTTATTTTCAATGAAATGCTTAGCCAGGACTTAGGATTTGTAGACAGATCCAATCCGGAGAATTTCTTAGCTCTTGAAGTTGATTTCCATGTTGGTAAGAAACAGTTAAAGAAGATTCTTGAAAAATGTATCAATACCCATGGTGCAACAACAACTGCCGAAACTTTGGATGCAATTAAATCCCTGGGTTATAAATATTCTACAAGAGCTGCTATGACCGTTTCCATTTCTGATATGACAGTTCCAGAAGCAAAGAAAACTATTATTGCAGATGCAGAAGATACGGTTGAAGAAATCTCTAAGAACTTCCGTCGTGGTTTGATGACAGAAGAAGAAAGATACAAAGCAGTTATAGAGACTTGGAAAGAAGCCGATGATGAAATTACAGAAGCTCTTTTAACCGGTCTAGATAAATATAATAATATATTCATGATGGCTGACTCCGGTGCCCGTGGTTCCGACAAACAGATTAAACAGCTTGCAGGTATGCGTGGACTTATGGCGGATACAACCGGACGTACTATCGAGTTGCCTATTAAATCAAACTTCCGTGAAGGACTTGACGTTTTGGAATACTTTATTTCTGCCCATGGTGCAAGAAAGGGTCTTTCCGATACTGCTCTTCGTACAGCCGATTCCGGATACCTGACACGTCGTTTGGTTGACGTTTCTCAGGATTTAATTATTCGTGAAGTAGATTGCTGCGAAGGCAAAGAGATTCCAGGTATGTGGGTAAAAGCATTTACTGACGGTAAAGAAGTAATTGAAAGTTTGGAAGATAGAATTACAGGAAGATATTCTTGTGAAACTATTTATGATGATAATGGTGAAATTATCGTGAAAGAAAATCACATGATTACACCTAGAAGAGCTGCAAGAATTGTTGCTACCAGTAAAATTGCAGAAGCAGGTCACGCAGCAAAAGTTAAGATTCGTACTATTCTTGGCTGTAAATCACACATTGGTGTTTGTGCAAAATGCTATGGTGCTAACATGGCAACCGGTGAAGCGGTTCAAGTAGGTGAAGCAGTTGGTATTATCGCTGCTCAGTCAATTGGTGAACCGGGTACACAGTTGACCATGCGTACATTCCATACAGGTGGTGTTGCCGGTGATGATATTACACAAGGTCTTCCTCGTGTCGAAGAACTTTTTGAAGCCAGAAAGCCAAAGGGTCTTGCAATTATTGCTGAATTTGGCGGTACGGTTACTATTAAAGATACCAAGAAGAAGAGAGAAGTTATTGTAACCAACGATGAAACCGGAGAAGCTAAGGCATATTTAATTCCTTACGGTTCCAGAATCAAAGTTTCCGATGGTGATGTTTTAGAAGCTGGTGATGAACTAACAGAAGGTAGTGTAAATCCTCATGATATCCTTAAGATTAAAGGTGTTCGCGCTGTTCAGGATTATATGATTCAGGAAGTTCAGAGAGTTTACCGTTTACAAGGTGTTGAAATCAATGATAAGCATATTGAAGTGATCGTACGTCAGATGCTAAAGAAAGTCCGCATTGAGAACAGCGGTGATTCTGAATTCTTACCGGGTAAATTAGTAGATGCATTAGAATTCGAAGATGTGAATGAACAATTGGAATCTGAAGAATTAGAGCTTGCTGAAGGTAAGCAGGTAATGCTTGGTATTACAAAGGCCTCTTTAGCTACCAACTCTTTCTTATCCGCTGCCTCTTTCCAGGAGACAACGAAGGTTCTTACAGAAGCTGCCATTAACGGTAAAGTAGATCCATTAATTGGTCTGAAGGAAAATGTTATTATTGGTAAGCTAATTCCTGCAGGAACAGGTATGAAGAGATACCGTTCTGTAAAACTGGATTCTGATATGGAAGAAGAAATCATGATTTCAGAAGATTTGGAAGAGGATAATTTTGATAATTATCATTATTCAGAATCTACCATGGATGAAGTAGATGGTGTGGAAGCAGATGATTTTGATAATGACGATGCAGAATTACTAGAAGAAGATTTTGAAGATGGAGATTTCGGAGAAGAAGACTTATCTGATAAAGATGAAATAGACGAAGGCTTCTTAGATGAAGATTTTGACGATGACTCTACAGATAAATAGTTAATTGCAATAAACAATATATCATTCTGGGTGCAAATTCAACAAGACTGAATTTGTGCCCAGAAACTCTATACTTTAAAATTTTTAAAGACTTTACTAAAATTAACATTTCTAAATTGCTAATTTTCGATAAATCCCTTGACAATAAAAATAATTTAAAGTATAATCATTAAGCGCGATTTTATATTGCGATAAATTTTTGTGTGCAAATTTGCATGCAGGAAACCTATGACAGTGGGCAACCCAAACAATCAATAATCATCAGGAGGTGAAAATTAATGCCTACATTTAACCAATTAGTAAGAAAAGGAAGAAAGACTATTGAAAAGAAATCTAACTCTCCAGCTCTTCAAAAAGGATTCAACTCCTTAAACAAGAGATCTACTGATACTTCATCACCACAAAAAAGAGGTGTGTGTACAGCAGTTAGAACAGCTACTCCTAAGAAGCCTAACTCAGCTCTTAGAAAAATTGCCAGAGTACGTCTTTCCAACGGTATCGAAGTAACAAGCTATATCCCAGGTGAAGGACATAACCTTCAGGAGCATAGTGTTGTTCTGATCAGAGGTGGTAGAGTAAAGGACTTACCAGGTACTCGTTATCACATCATCAGAGGTACACTTGATACAGCAGGTGTTGCTAAGAGAAGACAGGCTCGTTCCAAATACGGAGCTAAGAAGCCTAAAGAAGCAAAGAAATAATAAAGATTCTTCACTAATCATTAAGTGCCGGGTTAATTTTTAAATTCAGATTTGATAAATCCCTATGGGTTGCATTTTATCACCGAAATAAGAAACATGTTTTCAGAATATACGGTATAGATTTGAAGATAGAGTTAAACTGTGCATGAACACAGGATTCCCCTATGGGGAGTATGTGAGTACCGAGGATCTAAGAAAAACTTATTGTAAATCAATAAGAAATATTAAGGAGGGAAGCAACGTGCCACGTAAAGGACATATACAAAAAAGAGATGTATTAGCAGATCCAATTTATAACAGCAAAATTGTTACTAAGCTAATTAATAACATTATGTTGGATGGTAAAAGAGGAACTGCACAAAAAATCGTATACGGAGCTTTTGAAAAAGTAGCAGAAAAAACTGGCAAGGAAGCAATCGAAGTTTTCGAAGAAGCTATGAACAACATTATGCCAGTACTTGAAGTAAAAGCTAGACGTATCGGTGGTGCAACATATCAGGTGCCTATCGAAGTTAGACCTGATAGAAGACAAGCATTAGCTCTTCGTTGGTTAACTTTATATTCTCGTAAAAGAGGAGAAAAGACCATGGAAGAAAGATTAGCTAATGAGCTTATGGATGCAGCAAACAATACAGGTTCTGCTGTTAAGAAGAAAGAAGATATGCATAAGATGGCTGATGCTAATAAGGCATTTGCACATTATAGATGGTAATTAATTGTTTTATATATTATTACAAATAAAAGTGATAATATAGTATTCTGAATAATTAGCATTTGGATATTACGGCCGGTAAATAATTTTACGTTGAAAAGCAATACTATATAACTGGTAGTAATATGGCATTATGTTATAAATATCTTTTTACGATGTAAATATTAATATAGTGTAAAATCATCATACGACTGAAAGATTTTATATGAACCACTAGAATTTAAGGAGGAATTTCCTTGGCTGGAAGAGAATATCCGTTAGACAGAACTAGAAACATCGGTATTATGGCTCATATTGATGCGGGTAAGACAACACTTAGTGAGCGTATCTTATTCTATACCGGTGTTAACTACAAAATCGGTGATACTCATGAAGGTACTGCTACCATGGACTGGATGGAGCAGGAACAGGAAAGAGGTATCACAATTACTTCAGCCGCAACTACATGTCACTGGACTCAGGAATTTGAGCATAAAAAGATTCCTGGTGCTTTGGAACATCGTATTAACATTATCGACACTCCGGGACACGTTGACTTTACAGTAGAAGTTGAACGTTCCTTACGTGTACTAGATGGTGCTGTAGGTGTATTTAGTGCTAAGGGTGGTGTAGAACCACAATCAGAGACTGTATGGCGTCAGGCTGATAAATATAGCGTACCTAGAATCGCATTTATTAATAAAATGGACGTAACCGGTGCTGATTATTTCAATGCTATTGATATGATTAGAACAAGATTAGACAAGAACCCGGTAGCTCTTCAATTACCTATTGGTAAAGAAGATACATTCGTTGGTCTTGTAGACTTGTTTGAAATGAAAGCTTATTATTATTTAGATGATAAGGGTACAGACATTGAAATAAAAGACGTACCAGATGATATGAAAGAAGAAGCTGAAGAATATAGAGCAGCCATGATTGAAGCCATCTGTGAAACAGATGATGATTTAATCGAAAAATTCTTAGAAGGTGAAGAACCAACTATAGAAGAATTAAAAACTGCTTTAAGAAAAGCTACTATTAATGTTTCAATTATTCCTGTACTTTGCGGTTCTGCGTATAAGAATAAAGGTGTTCAAAAATTATTGGATGCTGTTATTGAATATATGCCAGCACCTACAGATATCCCAGATATCAAAGGTATGGATGAGGAAGGTAATGAAACAAGCAGAGAATCATCTGATGAAGCTCCATTTTCAGCATTGGCATTCAAGATTATGACAGATCCTTTCGTTGGTAAACTTGCATTCTTTAGAGTTTATTCAGGAACAGTTAATTCAGGTTCTTACGTACTTAACTCAACAAAAGGCAAGAAAGAACGTGTTAGCCGTATCCTTCAGATGCATGCTAACAAGAGAGAAGATCTTGATAAAGTATACTCAGGTGATATCGCAGCAGCAGTTGGATTTAAGTTCACTACAACCGGTGACACAATCTGTGATGAAAAAGCTCCGGTTATCCTTGAATCCATGGAATTCCCAGAACCAGTTATTGACGTAGCTATTGAGCCTAAGACAAAAGCTGGTCAGGATAAAATGGGTGAAGCACTTGCGAAACTTGCAGAAGAAGATCCTACTTTCAGAACTCATACAAATGAAGAAACAGGTCAAACAATTATTTCCGGTATGGGTGAACTTCACCTTGAAATCATTGTAGACAGACTTCTTCGTGAGTTTAAGGTAGAAGCTAATGTAGGTGCACCTCAGGTTGCTTACAAAGAAACATTTACTAAGAGCGTTGAAGTTGATAGTAAATATGCTAAACAATCCGGTGGACGTGGACAATACGGACACTGTAAAGTTAGATTTGAGCCTATGGATGCTAACGCTGAGAAGGTATTCGAATTTACCTCATCTGTTGTAGGTGGTGCTATTCCTAAGGAATACATCCCAGCTGTTGGTGAAGGTATCGAAGAAGCTTCTAAAGCAGGTATTCTTGGTGGATACCCAGTACTTGGTATTAAAGCAACTGTATACGATGGTTCTTACCATGAAGTTGACTCTAATGAAATGGCATTTAAGATTGCCGGTTCTATGGCATTTAAGGATGCTATGCATAAAGCAGGAGCAATTTTACTTGAGCCTATCATGAGAGTTGAAGTTACTGTACCAGAAGATTATATGGGTGACGTAATCGGTGATATGAGTTCACGTCGTGGACGTATCGAAGGAACAGAAGATATTAACGGTGTTAAATTAATCAGAGGATTCGTTCCATTATCTGAAATGTTTGGATACGCTACAACACTTCGTTCTAAGACTCAAGGCCGTGGTGGTTATTCCATGTTCTTCTCAAGTTATGAGCCAGTACCAAAGAATGTACAAGAGAAAGTTCTTGCAGATAAAGGTAAGAAATAATCTATTATATTCGGCTTAATTTGTATTATATGTAAAAACGATTTGTTTTGTTATTTTAGCTTGAAAAAATTTCTAGATTGAAATATAATTAAGCTTATAAGAAAATATAAAATTAATCCCTTGCAGGCTTCCCTTACGGGGAATTCCTTACGGGCTGTGCGAAGTGCACATGAAAAAGCATTTATTTTAAAGGAGGACTTTATAAAATGGCTAAAGCTAAGTTCGAAAGATCTAAACCACATTGTAATATCGGAACCATTGGTCACGTTGACCATGGTAAAACTACATTAACAGCTGCAATCACTAAGACTCTTCACGAAAGATTAGGTACTGGTGAAGCAGTAGCATTTGATAAGATTGACAAGGCTCCGGAAGAAAAGGCTAGAGGTATAACAATCTCTACTTCTCACGTTGAGTATGAATCAAAAGCTAGACACTACGCACACGTTGACTGCCCAGGACATGCTGACTACGTTAAGAACATGATCACTGGTGCTGCTCAGATGGACGGCGCTATCCTTGTAGTTGCTGCTACTGATGGTGTTATGGCTCAGACAAAAGAGCATATCTTATTATCCCGCCAGGTTGGTGTTCCTTATATCGTAGTATTCATGAACAAATGTGATATGGTTGATGACCCAGAACTTCTTGAATTAGTAGAAATGGAAATCAGAGAATTATTAAACGAATATGAATTCCCAGGCGATGATACTCCAATCATCCAAGGATCAGCTCTTAAAGCTCTTGAAGATCCTACAAGCCAATGGGGAGATAAGATTCTTGAATTATTTGATGCTATCGATACTTGGATTCCAGATCCTCAAAGAGCAACAGACAAACCTTTCTTAATGCCAGTAGAAGACGTATTCTCTATTACTGGACGTGGTACAGTTGCTACAGGACGTGTTGAGCGTGGTGTTCTTCATGTATCTGAAGAAGTTGAAATCGTTGGTATTAAAGAAGAAACTCGTAAAGTTGTTGTAACTGGTATTGAAATGTTCAGAAAGCTTCTTGATGAAGCTCAAGCTGGTGATAACATTGGTGCTCTTCTTCGTGGTGTTCAAAGAACAGAAATCGAAAGAGGACAGGTTCTTTGTAAACCAGGTACAATCAAATGCTACAAGAAATTTACAGCTCAAGTTTACGTATTAACAAAAGATGAAGGTGGACGTCATACTCCTTTCTTCAACAACTATAGACCACAGTTCTATTTCAGAACAACTGACGTAACTGGTGTTTGTAATCTTCCAGAAGGCGTAGAAATGTGCATGCCTGGTGATAACATCGAAATGTCTATCGAATTAATCCATCCAATCGCTATGGAGCAAGGTTTAGGCTTCGCTATTCGTGAAGGTGGTAGAACAGTTGGTTCAGGTAAAGTTGCTACTATCATTGAGTAATTAAAAAATTACCCCAAGCCTTTATTTATAAGGGTTTGGGGTTTTCTTTATTTTGCGGTGATACTATTTTGATACTAATTCATTCAATTTACTGGCTACTTCTTCGTGTTTACTGGGGTATAAATGAGAATATGTGTTAAGAGTTGTTTCTACTTTCTCATGGCCTAATCGTTCAGCTATGAGAAGTGGTGAGAATCCGAGTTCGATTAAGAGTGATGCATGGGAGTGTCTTAGTTCATGGATTTTAATTATTCTTATTCCGGAAGCTTTACTACCTCTTTTGATTTCGTTATATAGAAATGATTTTGTAAACGGGAATATCCTATCAGAAGGGTTAATGTCATATAACATATCTAAATAATTTTTCAATATGTCATTCAGAAAGTCGGGTATGGTAATAATACGATTACTTTTAGGTGTTTTGGGAGCGGTTACAATGTCTTTTCCACCGATTCTTTGCAATGATTTATTAATAGTTAATACCTTGTTATCAAAGTCAATGTCTGATGGTGTAATAGCGAATAATTCGCCTACTCTTATCCCAGTCCAATATAATGTATTTAATGCAGCATAACCAGAAGGGTTGCTTATGCAGTCTATAAATGTTTTAAACTCTTCTTTAGTCCAAAAGTCAAATGCTTCTGCTTTAGTTTTTCCGATGCTACCGGCTTTCTTACAAGGGTTTTCTTTTAACCCATAATATCTTACTGCAAAGTTTAGTAGAATAGTCAGAGTATTGTTTATTTTCCTTTGATAGGTTGGGGAATAATCTTGTTCTAGTATATCATTCTGCCATTTACGAATGTCAGTAGGCTTAATTTCATTTATAGGCTTGTCTTTGAAGAAAGGGAGTATCTTATTATCTATTACATTCCTTTTTGAATCTATAGACGTTTTACGCAGTCTGGTTGACATATCTTCAAAGTATAAAGTAACCAATGTTTGAAATGTCATAGTCTGATCAGCTTGATGCTTACTTAAAAAATCTCTTTCCCATTCCTTTGCGTCCTTTTCTCTTTTAAATCCTCGCTTTAACTTTTGCTTATTCTGACCGGTCCAGTCCTTGTAATAGAATTTACAGTACCAGGTCTTTTTTTCTTCGTCTTTATAAGTTGGCATTTTTATATCAATCTCCTTTTAGAACACCAGTTTTATGGTTCAATTAATTAATTGATACACAGAGAAAGAAGTGATATAATTGTTTTGCGAGACACTTTCTTCTTTGTGTTGAGGTGTTTTACCCTACAGGTATTGGCGTACCTGTGGGGTGTTTTTTTGTTCGGGATTTACTGAATTTTAAGGATGCGTTCAATTGCACGTTTGTCCACTTCATCAGCTTTACGAAATGCAAGAATCATATCTATTTCATGGGTTGTAACTTCAATTCCATCCCAACCTGTGTATGATCTTGCATCAGTTAAGCCCAATATATAGGCTGATGGTACATTTAAAGCTTCAGCAATCTTATCAACTTGTTCCTTTTTAGGCTCTCTAACAAGTGTTTCATATCCCACATATGTTGTATATGGAATACCAATTAAGTCGGACATCTGTTTTTTCGTTAATCCCCGTTCTTCTCTTAATTTCTTAAGGTTTTCACATAGCATATTTTTCACCTCGCTTTTAGAATAACACAAACTGCGTAAAAGTCAATAATATTATTCAAAACGAGTAAAAAAGCACTTGACAATTACGCGAAACGAGTATAATATGAAGTTATAAATACTCAATATGAGTAAAAAAGTGAGGTGATAAAATGAAACTCAATATTAAAAATCTTGATTTAGCGCTGGCTAACGCGTGTCTATCAGTCAATGAATTATCCAAGCTATCAGGTGTCAATATAACTACGTTATCAAGAATTAGAAAGGGTACACAAGAGCCAATGCCTAAAACAATCGGTAAATTAGCAAGAGCACTTAAATGTAAAACGGAAGATCTAATTGAAGATTAACTGTTGCGCTGCGCAACAGGGAAATAGCTTACCAAAATAAGTTAAGAAATTATGAAAAAGCTATTGACAAATAATATTGAATTAGGTGCATGATGTTTTCAGAAAGGAAATTATTATATGAGTATGCAAGAATGCATTCAGATGATGGACAAGTTAGTCACTAAAGAAGAACAAAAGCTGGGTGTAAATAGTCCTGAATTCATGAAAAGACATGAAGAGATTATAAACGAATGTAATAGACAGTTATTACATGATCTAATGTTGGAGCAAAGGGAAGGAGTGTAGAGAATGGCTAAAGCAATTAATTATTATACTGTAGAAGATGTACAAGCATTATTAGGGGTTAGTTCTTCCAAGGCCTATCAGATTATAAGACAACTTAATAATGAGCTTAAGTCGCAAGGTTTTATTGTGGTTATGGGAAAAACACCCAAGAAATATTTTAATGAAAAGTTTTATTGTGATGAATCAGAAGTAAATAAGCAACTTAATATGGCAGGTGATTAGGTGCCGGACAAGCAATCATTTTATCAGGAAATCAATGAAATTACGGTATTTAATGAGGAGTTCTTCAAGAAGGTGTACGCGTATAGCGTATGTGATGAATTATTTATTCCTGCCGTAGTTGCCAAATTAATTGGTATAGGCCGGAAGGATGTTATAGAAGATTATAATAAATGGCTTGCCAAATGGAAAGCCGAAGATGATAAAGTCATAAAAAAGGTTGCCAGATGGTATATAAAGGAGTGTGATAGGGAATTTGAGAAATTTCAAAAAGAACAGCAGGGAAAGGCGGTGGAAAAGTGGAAAGAAAGCTTGCAGAATTTGACCAGCGAGGACTTGATCCGGATGTTGTAAGTGAACTAAATAAGAGAGGGATAGTTGTATCGATCAATAAATCTGGTTTTGTCCCTTTTGACCCTTTTGTCCCACCTAATGTAAATCAATTAATGGAGTTTCCTTTAGATACATTACCTCCAACTATTCAGGAATATACAAAAGCGGTAGCAGAATCGTTACAAGTATCTATTGATATGGTAGCAGTAACTATTTTAGGGATTACAGCTTTATGCATACAGGGTGAATTTAAGGTACAGCCCAAAGCAGACTGGCAGGAACCATTAAACCTGTACATATTAATTGTTGCCAGGCCATCAGAGAGGAAAACCCCGGTAATGAAAGAAGTGGCAAGACCTGTCTATAATTACGTGAATACTATTAATGAGAAAAAACAATCTGAAATATGTGAATATAGTATAAAACGGGATGTTTTATCTAAGAAAGTAGCTCACTTAAAGGAATCTGTTGTGAAAAATAAAAAAGGGGTATCAATGCAAGATATATTAGATACTCAAAAGGAACTTGAAGAATTGGAGGAGGTATTACCCTTGAGAATTATAGTAGATGATATTACAACTGAAGCTCTTGTAAGGGTAATGAAAGAAAATGATGAGCGTATTTCCATAGTAACTGCTGAGGGTGGGATATTTGGTATGTTGGCTGGAAGATATAATAATCAACCAAATATCGATATTGTTCTTAAAGCATATTCAGGTGAACCATATACATCTGATAGAATCGGTAGGAAAGGTGAAAGTTTGAGCAATCCATTGCTTACACTGCTAATCATGACTCAGCCTGTCGTTGTAGATGAAGCTATGCAAAATAAGGAGTTCAGAGAGAGGGGATTACTTGCTAGATTTCTGTATTCTTTACCAGCTTCAAGAATAGGAAACAGGAAGTATAATTCTCAACCTATAAATCCAGAGATAAGAAAATCATATGATAATCTTATAAATGAACTACTTTCTATAAGAGATTGGAAATTTGAACAAAGGGAAATTAAGTTCAGTAGCGAAGCTGACACTTTAAGTGAAGAATTTGCCAATGAGATAGAGAGGAAACTGCTGGATGATTTTGAAAAGATTGAGGATTGGGCTGGTAAGTTTCATGGACAGGTAATGCGCATCGCTGGAATACTCCATTGCATTAAATATATTGTGAAGTCGCCAACTACTAAATTAGAAGGACAAACAATGAAAGAAGCTATAAAAGTCGGAAGATACTTTCTTAATCATGCGATTGCATCTTTCAGGATAGCAGGACTAGCAGATCCCAAAGAGACTAAGGATGCAAAGTATATTCTTAAACGTATCGACAAAAGGGACAAAAGGGACAAAAGCATTACTAAAAGGGAATTATTTCGCCTATGCGATGGGAGATTTAAAAAAGTGGAAGATATGCAGCCAGGGTTGGACGAGCTTGTGAAACATGGATATATTCGAATTTACAAGAATAATACAACTGGTGGCAGACCTACGGAAGTCATTGAAATGAATCCAGAGTATGAAGGGCAAAAGGAAGGAGTTAAACTTAATGGCACAATTTGAATATATAAACGGCAGTCATATTAACAAAGATATTATTAAGGAGTTTTATCAAACAACTGACAGGAAGGTTGTAATAAAGTATAAAGACGGAACCAGTGAAAAAGTCCCCGATTCATATTTGAACTTTTTATCTGGTGAAAACTTTATAATTCAGGTGATTCCATGTGTGAAAACCTTGTATGCTGCATTTGGTAAAAATGGGGACATTGTCGGTGAAGATACTGTATATTATTTGGGCTTATGTGCAGATGGAAATGTCAGAGGATTAATATGCAATGAAAATTACTTTGAAATCGCAGATACAGTTTCTAATTTTGTGGGACTATTTGAGACAAGCCAATATAAGGAAGAGGTAAAATAATATGGATCACTCAACACAGTGTTTAATAGAAGAATTATCAAAAATATGTAAGGCTATTGAGGATACCAATTATGAATTAGTACGTTTGAATGATAGCATTGAGAATGTAACCGGTACATTTAAGAATAGGGCATTCCTAAATGTCGTAGCTTCTATTCATGAGGAATAGGGATATTGAGCTTAAAGAACAAAAAAGTTAATTAATCTATTGACTTAACCTTTGAGATTATAAGAAAGTAATATTAAGAAAATGAAAGGAGTTAATAGTGAATCATTATAATAAAAATGCCCTTACCAGTGCACCACCACCAGTAAAGGCAAAGTAACCCGTCAACAGCTAGGCTAATAAGCCGGTTACACCTATAATATTATCATTGGTGGAGCTCCGGCGCAAGTAGAAGGAGAAAATTGTATGATAAAAGCATTAACAATTAAAGAAATGGCACAGCTGCCATACATAGAAAGACTAGGCGATTTAAAAACTTTATCAATGTTTTATGATCCTGCAGATGATCAGGTTATACTTAATTCAGATCATGAAAATTATGAAATATACAATATGTTAGCAGCATCATATTTAACTGCAGATTGTGACAAAAGAGAGAGGCTTAAGACAAAAATAAAATCCCGCTTTCCGGAAGAAATTGATCTATTGGAAAAGGTTATACAAATTAGGCTTAAGAAAGAATTGAATAATCCGGAAAGAATAAAAAAGCAGTATAAGAAAGAGTTTAAAGAGCCAGAAGAAAGAAGGTGTCTTTATGAGCATTATAATCAAGGTATCTTATGAAACGGACACAGAGCTTAAGACAGTACTTACTCTCCTGGATCCAATCATAAAGGAATGGCATAAGGCCAGCGAAAAGAAAGGCAGATATGATAGAGTATATATTAAAACCAATTCCAAAGGGGGACAAGCATAATGGAAACATCGGCAAAACAGTATAGGAAGCTTTCAGAAGCTATTATTACATCTCTTTCTAATTGTGCATCTGATGAAGATAACGTTGTGTATTGGAGAAGAGTATACACTTTTTTAAAGGCAATGACAGATGCAGAAGTTGTAATTTCAAAAGGTGAATTAATAGTTCGGGTAAATGGAGTTGCTACAATAGTTGAAGATAAATAATAGTCTTACATAGAGTTCAAAGAATAAATTAAAGGGTTAGTTTGTCATTGCAAATGATAGACCGACCTTTAATTTTTCAAAACGACGAATAGATGATACGCAACATTTACAAAACAAACGAAACAAACTCGAATACCTGATAATTCATTGTAAATGCTAATGTTGTACGCTGTATTTGTATGCGAACGTTGCACACAAAACGTTCGGAACGTTGCATACTTTTTTCGGAACGTTGCACCCCCAAGAAACCCTAAGGCATGTGCTAAGAAATGCTAAGGTTGAATGTTAAGAATTGTTAAGGTGAGATGTTAACCTTTGTTAATCTGTAAAGCTTGATATTAAGTAAGAAAATATTGCAATTATTATTCTATATGTTATAATACAATTAGAATAAATAAATACTTAAGTACCCCAATGACTTGCAACATTGGAAGTCTTATTTAAGAGACGTGGGAATGATTGGAGATATACTCCGGTTGTTCTTGCGTCTTTTTTATTTATTCTTTCCTTCTCCACTCCATAGATAGGGGTTAGGCTCCTGGGTATGATCCTAAAATGCCTAAATCAGTCCACCGAGGACGTTAAACAGAAAGGGAAATTAAATGGATAATGAACAGAACACAAACCCTACAGAGGGGCAATCACAAGAGGTAAAGACCTTCACCCAGGATGAAGTTAATAAGATCGTTGGTGAGAGGTTAGCAAAGGAAAAGACGAAGCTTGAACAAGCCGTCACCTTAAGAGAGCAGGAACTCAATAAAAGGGAACTGAATCTTAAGGCTAAGGAGCTGCTAACGGAAAAGGGATTACCGCTTGAAATACTCGAAGCGCTGAACTACAGTAACGAGGATTCTTTAAACAATTCAATCAGTATCATAGAAAAACAATTAAAGAAAGATGCCCCGCCTATAGTTCAGGGAAGAGAACCTGTACGTAATGGAGTTTCCTATTCAGCACAAAATGGTAGCTCACCGTCTCTGGATAACAATATTCGAAAGGCATTCGGGCTGTAGAGGTAATTAATATATGGCTATACAATTAGTAACACAGTTTAAACAAAGCGTAGACGAACTATTCACAAAGGAGAGCAAGAAAAGCTTGCTAACCAATCAGAACTATGATTTTAACGGTGCTCATACTATCAAGGTGTATAAGGTAGGTACCGCAGATATGAATGATTATGACCGTTCCGGTACCGGCACAGGAGTAACCGGATCCCGATATGGTACAGTGCAGGGACTGGATGCGACAACGGAAGAGTTTACACTCACAAAAGACCGCTCCTTCACATTCGCTATTGATAAGTTGGATACAGACGAAACCGCTCAACAGGTAGCAGCAGCTTCCGCCCTGGCTAGACAGTTAAGGGAAGTAGTTATTCCTGAAGTGGATACCCGTGTTTATGGTGTGATGTGCGATAAGGCAGGCACAAAGCCTGCTGTCATAGCATTAACAGCTGACAATATCTATGATGAAATCGTAAAGGCTAATAACACTCTCGACAATGCAGACGTACCAGAAACAGAGCGTGTACTGGTGGTTACACCGGATACATATGTCTTGATGAAGAAATCCAAGGATATTGTTATGGAAACGGATATCGGCAATGATTTAAGGCTTAAGGGTGTTATTGCCATGATTGACGGTGCGGTAGTAATTAAAGTACCAGCGCCAAGACTTCCGGAAGATTTCGGTTTCATGCTTGCCCATCCAGTAGCAACGGTAGCACCCACTAAGTTAGAGGATTATAAAATACATCAGGACCCACCGGGTATTAGTGGTTCATTGGTAGAAGGTCGTATCAACTATGACGCTTTCATTCTTGATAACAAAGTAAAGGCCATTTACTACCAAACTAAAGAATAATAATATGCCCCTCCTGGCTCACTGTCAGCTTGCGAGGGGCTGCCAAAGAGTGTTTAGAGGAAATGCTTGCCTTGGTGAATGCAGCACTGGAAGCAGATTAATTTAATGTTCCTATATGGCTTCCATCTGGTATGTCCAGGGAGCCTTTTTAGGTATCCGATAGATTAGCAGGGCTGTATTGAGTGCGTGAAAGGCAGACGGTATAGTATCCTCATTAATAACAATAAAAAATCGAAAAGGAGATAATTATGGCTACAAGATTAAAGTTTGACGTATCCGGTCTGAAGGAGTTTGAAAAGCAGCTTAAACAGCTTCAGGAAGAAGATATGCAACGGTTTAACGAGCAGATGGTAAAAGAATTGGCTGCCAGATCACTGGCTAATTTAATTGAGCGAACACCGGTAGGAGTATATGATAAGCCTGTGCAATTCACCACTAAGGACGGAAAAGAGGTATCGTTTACGCCCCATACAGGTAAACAGGGTGGGACTTTAAGGCGAGGATGGACTTCATCTAAAGAGAGTGAGGCGGCCACTGGAACCGGGGACGGTAAAGATAAAATTAAAGAACATACGGATTTATTAAAAGTAAAAAAAGTTGGAGATACATATGAGATTGAAATTACTAACCCCGTCAACTATGCCTCTTGGGTTGAAACAGGACATAGAATCTATTTAAAGGATAGTATAGGATGGGTTGACGGAAAATTCATGGTAAAGATTACTGAAGAAGAAATGGAATCTCAAGGGCCTGCAATTATTGAAAGGAGACTAAAAGCTTTTCTTAAAGAACATTTGGGTTAGACCGTTCTGACGTCGCAACACAGATTTGTGTTTACTCTTAGCAAGACAATAGTTAAGTTTAGTGGCGCCGGCGCCAGTAGCCAGTTTCGCCAGCGAAACAAAAAGGTAAATAAGTGTTCTGACATCAGAACGGGCATTAATGGGAGTTGATAACATGAGTAATGAAGAATTGGTACAATTAATACAAGAGGGTATGGATCCAACTGAAAACATGGGAAAGCTTTACTTGCAGAATCAAGGGCTTATCTATTCTACTATAAAAGTATTCCGCTATGCCTGCCAGGCTGACTATAACAGTACTCCAATCATAGAAGCGGATGAATTAATGCATGAAGCTTATTTTGGACTGGTTAAGGCTGCAGAGAGCTATGATTCCGGCCAGGGAATCTTATTCATGTCTTATGCTATGGTTTGTATTAAACAGGCTGTAAAACGATTCCTTGATAACTGTGGTCGGGTAGTCCGGGTACCGGTGCATACCCAGGAGAAGATTTACCGGTATAACCAGGTATCAGCTTATTACCTGCAGAACTTCAACCGGCTGCCATCCATTCAGGAATATGCCATGTGGTTACATATATCTGAAGGGGGTATAGAGAAGCTGCAGCGTTTCATGTTCCAGGATAAAGTAAAAAGCCTGGATGTTACTTTCCCTGGTACTGAAAAAGATGATATAACTGTGGGTGATACTTTGGCAAGTGATATTGATATAGAAAGTGATGTAATAGAAAAGGTTGCCCAGGAACAACTTGAATCTGAATTATGGGACAGAGTAAGCGAGGTGCTTAAGCATGATAAAATGGTAACAGTACTACGTTATCGCTTTATAGACAGGCTTTCATTGGATGAGACAAGTAAACGGATGGGTATTACTCGGGAAATGGTTAGACAATACGAAGTCCGGGCACTAAGGCGGTTAAGATGTAACAGCAAGACTAAGAGAATGTTTGAGGGTTATCTGACAGCATGAAAACACACACAGAAAGGAGATTATAGCTATTGAAAAGAAATCATGAACATTACATAGATAAAACAGCATATGAAGCCATTAGGAGGGCAGACAGGACAAGGAAGAAGCCCAGACCCTGGGGTGACAGACTGACTTATACGGTGGGGGAAGTATTGGCTTTGATACTACTTTGATACTAAAAACTTTTTAAAAGCGTTTTTTCATTAAATAATACGAATAAAATATATAAAGAAAGCTGATAAAACAAGCATTTATAATAAGGAAGAAACTCTGTTTAGTAAAGTTGCTACTATCGTTGGATAATACAATCTGATAACTGATAAATATAAAATCCCCTGCTTTTGCAGGGGATTTTTTTGAATGTTCTTAGCCTCTGCAGCTAGATATTTCCTTATTTCTAACGGAAAACTTAAATTTGACAGTTTTCTTCTAAAATATAAAAATTTCCTTTGAATTATTCCAAAAATATGTATATAATGATATAGAGTATGTTTAAATGGTATGGTATTGGAAAAAATAGAAAAGAAGACAAAAACGGGAAAAGAATTTTGTGTAACAGAGTCCAATTAATAAATATGGCCAATTATATTTAAACATCAGGAAAAGAATAGCAGATAAAAATAAAATTGATAAATCCGATAGACAAGCTAGTTATATATTTATACCAGAAGAAGAAAACGGGTATCACAAGAATTGAAAGGAGAACTATAATATGCTAGGCAGTGATATAGGAATTGATTTAGGTACCGCAAGTGTTTTAGTTTATATGAAGGGCAAAGGGGTTGTTTTGAAAGAACCTTCTGTTGTTGCATTTGACAGGGATACCAATAAAATAAAAGCAATTGGTGAGGAAGCAAGATTAATGCTTGGTAGAACACCTGGTAATATTGTTGCGGTAAGACCTTTAAGACAGGGTGTTATTTCTGATTATACAGTGACAGAAAAGATGCTTAAGTACTTTATTCAAAAAGCGGTAGGTAAGCAACGTTTCCGTAAGCCTAGAATCAGCGTTTGCGTTCCAAGTGGTGTAACAGAAGTTGAGAAGAAGGCAGTAGAAGATGCTACCTATCAGGCTGGTGCAAGAGAAGTTGCAATTATTGAAGAACCAATTGCAGCTGCCATTGGAGCGGGTATCGATATATCCAGGCCATGCGGTAATATGATTGTTGATATAGGCGGCGGTACTTCTGACATAGCGGTTATTTCTTTAGGTGGTACTGTAGTAAGTACTTCTATTAAGATAGCTGGTGATGATTTTGATGAAGCCATTGTCAGATATATGCGTAAGAAACATAACTTATTAATCGGTGAGAGAACGGCAGAAGATATTAAGATTAAAATCGGTTCTGCTTACAAAAGACCAGAGACAGTGACAATGGATGTCAGAGGCCGTAATCTGGTTACCGGTTTACCTAAAACAATTACTGTTTCTTCCGATGAGACAGAAGAAGCATTAAGAGAAACTACTTCTCAAATTGTAGAAGCTGTTCATAGTGTATTAGAAAAGACTCCACCTGAATTAGCTGCAGATATTGCTGACAGAGGTATTGTGCTAACAGGCGGCGGATGTTTATTATATGGTTTGGAAGAATTAATTGAAGAAAAGACTGGAATTACAACTATGACAGCAGAAGATCCTATGACAGCAGTTGCCATTGGAACCGGTAAATTTGTAGAATTCTTAAGCGGAAAAAGAGACTAAATTAAAAGATATAAAAAGCCAAAGAGATAAAATCATAAAAATATTAATAAAAATTTCATTTTGTACGATATATATATTAAGTTATTTTATTACGAAAGCATAACCATGGAAAGGGAGAACATATGGTAAGAGGATTATATACTGCATGGACCGGAATGGCAAATGAACAGAAGCGTTTAGATATTATATCGAATAACCTAGCCAACGCTGCTACAGTAGGATACAAACAAGACAATGTTACCTCGCAGTCATTTGATGACGTTCTAACTATTAAAATAAAGGATGCATCTGAATTATTTCATGAAAGACCAATCGGTAAGATGAAATTGGGTGTAAAATTAGGAGAGGTATATACGGATTTTGGACAAGGTTCCTTAAGAGAAACCAGTAATACCTTTGATGTGGCTTTGGAAGGGAAAGGATTCTTTCAGGTATCCGTAGCCGATAAGAATGGTAATGAACAAACTTTTTACACTCGTGATGGTTCATTTACCATGACCCATGAAGGAAATATTGTTGATATGAACGGTAACAAACTGATAGGTGAAGGCGGTAACATTTCAGTTCCGGTTGATGCATCGGACATTGTTATCGATACAGACGGCTCTGTATTTGCAGATGGTGTACTTGTAGATAAAATATTAATTACTGATTTTGAAGATTATAATTACCTTAAGAAATATGGTGAAAATATGTACAGTTTGGTAGAGGGAGGAACCCAGATACCTTCTGAGGCATCTGTACACCAGGGATTTACAGAACAATCCAATGTAAATGTTGTAGCTGAAATGGTTGATATGATTGCTATTACAAGAGCTTATGAAGCAAACCAAAAAGTAATTCAAACCGTGGACAATACTTTAGAGCAGGCAGCTTCTGTAGGTAAGGTATGATAATAAGTGTAATAAATTATTTTTAGATAATATTTAACTGATGTACAAAAGAAAGGACTTGAGAAGATTATGATGCGTTCACTTTGGACAGCAGCATCTGGTATGCAGACACAGCAGACCAATGTTGATACTATATCTAATAACTTAGCTAATATTAATACAACAGGTTATAAAAAAGAAGCAGCACAATTTAAATCTTTATTATATCAAACTATTCAGGCAAACTCTACGGATGCCAATGGTGAATTAAAGCCGGTGGGAATTCAGGCAGGCTTAGGTGTAAGAACCTCAGCTATTGTATCCAAGTACTCACAAGGAACTTTGCTTGAAACAGGCAATGATTATGATTTTGCAATACAAGGGCAAGGATTTTTTATGATTCAGATGGAAGACGGTAGTGTAGGGTATACCCGAAACGGTTCTTTTGGTCTTTCCATAGGTACAGAAGGTACTACCCTGGCAACTGCGGAAGGACGCCCGGTATTAGATACAGACGGTAATCCTATCGTGTTCCCTTCAGAGTATAATACCTCTTTAATTGAGATAGATGATAGAGGTAATTTTACTTATAAAGGCGAAACAGGAGAGGAAGAGCCACTCAAGATGCGAATTGGACTTGCTCAATTTAATAATCCGGCAGGTTTAGAAAAAGTATCCAATAGTATATTAAAACCTACAGAAAGTTCAGGGGAAGCCAGATTAGAAACAGAAGATCCTAATGTAACAGAAAGTAAAGTGATTCAAAGATACTTAGAAGGATCCAATGTGCAGGCAGTAAATGAGATGGTGGATTTAATTGTTGCCCAGAGAGCTTATGAAATGAACTCTAAGACAATAATAGCAACAGATGAAATGCTGCAGCAGGCCAACAATTTACGTAGATAATATACGGTAAGAGGAAAGTCGGGGTTACTATTATGAGTATAGCAATCGGAAGCGGTTCAACGTTTCAGCTTCCTGTTTCCAATATGGAGACTTCAAGTACTAAGAAGCTGGAATCGAAATTAAAAGATAATGACTTAAATAAGATGCCGGACGAGGATCTAATGGAAGCTTGTAAAAGCTTTGAAACATATTTTGTGGAACAAGTAATCAAAGCAATGAGAAAAACGGTTCCCAATAATGAAGAAGAAAATGATTATATGAATTATTTTGGAGATATGCTCTATCAGAAGTATTCGGAGAACATTACGGAAAGCGGAGAATTAGGCATCGCACAAATGCTTTATGAATCAATGAAAAGAAATTAAAAGAAAGCATGCTGTTTAAAGAGTATGCTAATAGATAGCATGCTATTTTAATAGCATACATAAAAGGAGCGGTTATCTACATAGCTGCTCCTTTTTTACTCTTAAGGAGGTGACTCGGTGGCTGAAATTTTAGAAGGCTGTGTAGAAAAAATAGTCTTTCGGAATACGGAAAATGGATATACGGTATTGTCTTTGATAAATGATGATGTAGAAATCACTTGCGTGGGTTCTTTTACTTTTATTAGTGAAGGAGATTTTATCAAAGCCAGTGGAAGTTATATAGAACATCAGATATATGGTGAACAATTCCAGGTGGAAAGTTATGAATTTAAAAAGCCGGAAGATTTAGATTCTATAGAGCGTTATCTAGGTTCCGGAGCCATTAAAGGTATCGGAAACGCCCTTGCTGCCCGCATTGTCAGAAGGTTCAAGGAAGATACTTTTCGAGTAATGAAAGAAGAACCGGAAAGGCTTGCGGAAGTAAAAGGCATCAGTGAAAAAAAGGCAAGAGAAATAGCAAGTCAATTTGAAGAGAAACAGGATATGCGTGATGCCATGCTATTTTTACAACAATATGGCATATCAAATGCATTTGCGGTGAAGATATATAAAGAATACGGGCAAAAGATGTATGATGTGGTAAAAGAAAATCCATATCGATTGGCAGAGGATATTAGTGGAATCGGTTTTAAGTTAGCTGATGAAATTGCCGCCAAAGTAGGAATTGGGGTTAGTTCAGATTATAGAATCAAGGCAGGTATTTTGTACGTACTGCTGCAAGCCAGCGGGGCGGGGCATGTTTATTTACCAGAGGATATACTAAAGTACAAAACCACAGAGTTATTAGGAATAGCTGCCCAGAGCATGGACCATCACATAATAGATTTAGCTATGGACCGAAAGATTATGATTCGTGAGGCAGAAGGCAAAAAGTTAATCTATGGTACCAGCCTTTATTACATGGAATTAAATACAGCAAAGATGTTGTGTGACTTAAATATAAAGTATGATTTTACAATAACAGAAATTGAACAAAGATTAGTTTCCGTAGAGAAACAGTTTAAAATTGAATTGGATGAGTTACAAAGAACTGGCGTAATAGAAGCGGCCAGAAATGGTATTTTAGTACTTACAGGTGGACCGGGTACTGGTAAAACCACAACCATAAATGCTATTATCCGTTTTTTTGAAGCGGAGGGAATGGATATTTTATTGGCTGCACCTACCGGAAGAGCAGCCAAACGAATGACGGAAACAACAGGTTATGAAGCCAGAACTATTCACCGATTGTTAGAGATTTCAAGAATGTCCGGTGATTTAGATAGTAAGTTACTTTTTGAAAGAAATGAAGCCAATCCGTTAGAAACGGATGTTATTATTATAGATGAAATGTCAATGGTGGATATCACTCTAATGAATTCTTTATTAAAAGCCATTACCGTAGGGACACGTTTGATATTGGTTGGAGACATTAATCAGCTTCCTTCCGTTGGACCCGGAAATGTATTAAAGGATATTATTAATTCTCATAACTTCAATGTAGTCAAGCTGACTAAGATTTTCAGGCAGGCATCGGAAAGTGATATTATTGTGAATGCCCATAAAATCAATGCTGGAGAAAGTATAAAGATGGATAACAAAAGTAAAGACTTTTTCCTGTTAAAAAGAGATAATACTAATATTATCATTCAAAATATAATTACCCTTGTGGGTCAGAAAATCCCCAAATACGTAAATGCCACTACCTTCGATATTCAGGTATTAACTCCTATGAGAAAAGGAGAATTAGGTGTAGAGCGGTTAAATCAAATATTGCAGCAGTATATTAATCCACCGAATGAGAATAAAAGAGAAAAAGAATTCCACAACGGTATCTTCCGGGAGGGGGATAAGGTAATGCAGATTAAAAACAATTATCAGCTCGCCTGGGAGATAAAGAGTAAATACGGTATCACAACAGAGAATGGAACCGGTGTATTTAATGGGGATATGGGAGTTATTAAAGAAATTAATTTATTTGCGGAACTGGTTACCATTGAATTTGATGAGGGCAGAATGGTGGAATATACCTTTAGTCAGCTAGAAGAGCTGGAATTGGCATATGCCATTACTATTCATAAATCTCAAGGAAGTGAATATCCTGCCGTTATAATGCCGCTATTATCAGGACCGAGAATGCTATTTAACCGAAATCTCCTATATACGGCTGTAACACGTGCCAAAGACTGTGTAGTTATAGTGGGCAGTGAGAAAACAATACAGGTAATGATCGATAACGAAAGCGAGCAGCACAGGTACTCCAGCTTATCTGATAGAATACAGGAATTACAAGGTTTATAGTGGACAGCAGCTTTTATAGATAGAGGACAGAAAGGTCTTGTTTTAGAAGGATAGAGATGTGACAGCAAGGGACAAAACTGGTGTAAATCAGTTTGTTCTAAGTAAGTATAGAACTGCGTATAAAAATATAGGTGCATTTTTAATGACAATAAGGTATAATATAATGAAATAGCAATGTAGTATATAATGAAATAACAATGATTGGAAAGGAAAGAAAGTATTATGAAAAAGACAGCATTGGTTATAATGGCTGCAGGGTTAGGCAGCAGATTTGGTGGAATTAAACAGTTAGAACCTGTAGGACCCAGTGGAGAAATCATTATGGACTATTCCATTCATGATGCTATAGAAGCTGGATTTAATAAGGTAGTGTTTATTATAAGAAAAGATTTAGAGAAAGATTTTAAAGAAGTTATAGGAAATCGTATTGAAACAAAGATTGAAGCAGAATACGTATTTCAAGAAATTGATAATCTCCCTCAAGGCTTTACAAAACCGGCTGATAGAACAAAGCCATGGGGAACGGGACAAGCTGTATTAAGCTGTATCGATGCAATAAAGGAACCATTTGCAGTTATTAATGCAGATGATTACTATGGTAAAGATGCTTTCGTTAAGATTCACGATTATTTAGTAAGCAGTACAAACAATTCCAATAAATACGATGTATGCATGGCTGGTTTTATACTTGGCAATACCTTAAGTGAAAACGGTACTGTTACCAGAGGCGTATGCAAGGTAAATGACCAGGGAATCTTAGTAGATATTGTTGAAACCAGCGGAATAAAACAAGAAGGGGATAAAGCGGTAGCCGCGAATAAAGCAGGAAATCCAATTGAAATTGATATTAACAGTGCTGTTTCAATGAATATGTGGGGCTTTACTCCGGATTTCTTAAAAGAGCTGGAAACAGGATTCGTAGAATTCCTTAAGAAGAATGGTACAGAATTAAAAGCAGAATACTTACTTCCGGAAGTAGTTGGCAATCTCATTAAAGAGGGAAAAGCAGAAGTACATGTGCTAAAAACCACAGACAAATGGTTTGGTGTAACTTATAAAGAAGATAAACAATTAGTTGCAGATTCAATTCAGGCATTGGTTGATAAAGGGGTTTATCCTGTAAAACTTTATTAGAATAGGTGACGATGAGGGAGAATATTTTACTAAAGACAATTACCAATTTACTGTATCCAAGAAGATGTCCCATCTGTGGGAAGATAGTAGTTCCTAGAGGAGAATTAGCTTGTCCACCATGTAAATCTAAATTGATACCTATAGAAGAACCTCGATGTAAAAAATGCAGTAAACCTATAGATTCTGAAGAAATAGAATACTGTCTGGACTGTTTTACAAAACGTCATCAGTATAAAAAAGGTTTTGCATTATGGGTTTATGATACTAACATGAAAAAATCCATAGGGGATTTTAAATTTCATGGAAGGCGGGAATATAGTGATTTCTATACAGAAGAATTAGTTAATAAATTTCGTACAGAAATTCAGAAAATTGCACCGGATGTTTTGGTGCCAGTGCCCATTCATAAATCCAAGCAAATACAAAGAGGTTATAACCAAGCTGAAATCCTGGCAAAAGGAATCGGTGAGAAAATGAATATACCGGTTATTTCTCATCTTCTAGAAAGGGACCGTAAAACGTTGCCACAGAAACAATTAAATGATAAAGAAAGATTGAAGAACCTTTTGAAAGCATTTACTTTTTCCAAAGAAGAGCTGCTTCAATACGAAAGGAAATATAATAGAAAAGTTCGTAAAGTCTTGCTAGTTGACGATATATATACTACAGGAAGCACCATAGAAGCGTGCACGGGAATCTTATTGCAAAATGGAATCGAAGAAGTTTATTTTATAAGTATTTGCATTGGAAAAGGATACTAAGGAAAAAGGGTTGAAGAAATTTTATTATTTCAAAGACCTTGAAAGGAGCGAGGATATAGAAATGGATGTTAGAAATTGTAGAGAATGCGGTAAATTATTTAATTATATAGGGGTATCCGATTTATGTCCCAATTGTTCAAAGAAGTTGGATGATAAGTTTGGAAAAGTGAAGTCATATCTTTATGATCATCCGGGAGCTGGTATACAAGAAGTTTCTGAAGAGAATGATGTAACGCCTGGCCAGATAAGAAAGTGGATAAGAGAAGAGAGACTTGCCTTTGCGGATAACTCTGCCGTTGGCATAGAATGTGAAAAATGTGGTACCATGATTCGTACCGGACGCTTTTGTCAATCCTGCAAAGATAAACTGGCAAACAATTTAAATAATATTTACAGAGAGCCGGAAGCGCAATCGGTACAAAAAAGAAAAGATTACAAAGAAAATGCTAAAATGCGTTTTCTGGATAACAAAGAAACCGATTAAATCCAAGTAACAATTTGCGGTAAATTATAAACTCCGAAAGTGCCGGATTGCTTTTAACAAGCAGGTCCTGCATTTCGGAGTTTTGTTCTTTACCATAAAGGTCTCTTATTTGATTTCGCTGATACCGGAATCGGTAATTTGAATGCGGCCTTCTTTAAGAAGACGGCCAATACCACGTTTGAAAGCATTTTTGCTTAGACTGAATTCTGCTTTTATTACTTCAGAATCTGTTTTATCGTGATAGGGTAAAAAACCTCCGGCTTCTTGCAGCTTTTTGAAAATCAAATCAGCATCTGCATCCATTTGGACATAAGCTTTCTCTCGAAGGCTTAAATCTAATTTACCGTCTTCTTTTACATGGATTACCCTTGCTTCTACACTATCTCCTGCTTTTAATGGACGATGCAGTTCTTTAACGGGTACTAAACCGCAATAAAGGTTATCAACTGCAACAAAAGCTCCGAAAGCGTCTATGATTTCGTAAACGATTCCTATGACACGGTCGTCTTTTTTATACGGAGAATTACATGAAAGATAATCGTATACTTTCATGGTAGCACATAGACGATTGCTTTTGTCAATGTAGAGTCCAGCTAAGACATCTTCTCCGGTATGAACTCTTGCGGTCTGCTCCTTAAATGGCAGCAATAAATCTTTTGCCAGTCCCCAATCAAGGAATGCACCAATGGAGGTTACTTCTTTCACTCTTAATAATGCGGTTTTTCCTAATGTTAATTCAGGAATAGTGGTTGTTGCTATGATTCTGTCTTCAGAATCCTTGTATATAAATACTTCAATTTCCTCGCCAATCTTTATATCCTTAGGTATCTGATTTTTTGGTAAGAGTACTCTGTCATCGCTATTTACAGTTTCTCCTAAATATACTCCGTGATCAGAAGTCTTAACAACCTTCAGAATCTGAACTTCTCCTAATTTTATCATAAAACCTCCTACTGTAACATTTTTATGAAATGATATTCACATATAATATGTGTTTAAGAAATTATAAAAATCAAAATGTAATTTTTAAAGACTTTTATTCATATTTCTAATAAATAGTATTATCCTATTGCGTAAATTCTATAATGGTATAGGGCTTGTCCTCTGTGTTTGACAGCACTATGGTACATTTATTATCTTCTTTCGAAATGTAAGGAACTATAGTATCACCCAGTACAGCTGACATTTTGTATTCTGCACGCATTTGCTTAAATTGAAAGCCCAGGGATAAAAATTCTTCTGCCATTTTTATATATTGCCCATTGTTTACATGATTATTAGTATCAATATTGGCGCGGATGACAGGGAAGGGTGTTAATCCGGTAAGCTTCTCAGGTATATCTATTTTACGGGGCGCATATTCCATATTGTATTTTTCTTCAGCTAAATAACCTCGTACCTCTTCTTCAGCAACTTTAACAGGACGGTATGTTTCAGAGTCAAGATATACCCAAATGGAATTGGCAACGGCAGCAACTTCTCCATCAGAATCCTGAATCATAAAATTACGATAACCGTACATACTTTTAAAATCATAAGCCCAGGTTGAAGTAGTAATCTCTTCACCTAAAACAGGATAACGGTTCACAATAATCTGCCAGGAATTTAATAACCATACACGTTTCTTATCAGCAAGATAACCAATGCCTAATCCTATGTCTTCTGACTGAAAGGTGCTGCAATCCTGAAAATAATTTATAATTGAGGTTAAATCCATTTTTTTATTTTTATCAACCTCGCTATAACGAACGCGGCTTTTGAAACTATACATTGTTGTACTCCTTTTTATAAACCCTGTATTATACATGAAGCGTGTTTATGACTTGGCTGCTTTCTCTAAAATTCATAAATTAGCTTACATGTGTTATGTGTCTTTCATTTTCTTTATTCCATTTTCTATTATAACATCATTTTAATTGATTTGATATGTTTTTTTTAGAAGAAGGTATATTTAGGAATTATATCGATAAGACTAAATTTATTCTATAAAATTAATGAAATTCTTGACCATATAGTATATAATTAGAATATCATATCAAAATAATAAGAGTATTGCTTTAATTCGAAAGGAAGGTTTTGGTTGGACTCGATTGATTACTATAATAAATACGCCAATATATATTTTGAAAATACAGTAGATTTGAATATGGAAGAACATTTAGAAAAGTTTATTTCCTTCCTGCCAGAGGCAGGTACTGTACTGGATTTAGGCTGCGGTTCAGGAAGAGATAGCCTTTATTTTATTAATAAAGGTTTTGACGTTACTGCAATGGATGGTTCTGAGGAATTATGCCAGCTTGCCTCCATACATATTGGACAGGATGTACTTAATATGCAGTTTAACGAGTTGGATTTTCAACAAGTTTTTGATGGTATTTGGGCGTGTGCTTCTCTATTACATACTACACCGGAACAATTACATGGAATCTTGGGTAAGGTATCGGACAGTTTAAATCCGGGCGGATTATTATATATGTCTTTTAAATATGGAGATTTTCAAGGTTATCGCAATGGTCGTTATTTTGCTGATTACAAATTTCATGATATGGAAGAAATTCTGGAAGAACATAGGGATTTGGAAATTATAGAGATGTGGAAGACCTCCGACCTTAGACCAGAGCGTGAGGAAGATAGCTGGTTAAATATTATAGTGAGGAAAGCAGGACTATAATAAATGGTTTTTATATAGTCTTATGTAAAATAGTAGTTACAAAATGGAAAGACAGGAGCAGGTTAATGAATAGAGTAAGAACAATCAATTTCGTATTTTTTGCCACAGTAGCACTTTCTTTAGTAGGACATTTCATAAATCAATGGATTTATAATTATACAGACAATTATTTTATAATACTGCTGGTTTCACAAATAATTTTAGTACTTCCCTCCGCAATATATCTGGCGCTTAGTAAAAACAGTATAGGAAAAGCCATCCGGTTTAATAAAATTAAGGTCTCCAATGTAATCTTAATTATTATATTTTCTTATTTAATTTCTCCCTTAATGACTTTAATCAATGCCATATCAATGCTTTTTGTAGAGAATGACACAGTCGGGGTTATGGAGAATATTGTTTCTAATAATGGTTTTATTATAAGTTTGTTTGTTATTGCCTTTATACCATGTATACTGGAAGAAACGGTTTATCGTGGGATATTTTATAATGAGTATAGAAAAGTCAGTCCAATCAAAGGCATCCTATTAAGTGCATTTCTTTTTGGAATCATGCATATGAACTTTAATCAATTTTCCTATGCATTTGTTATGGGTATGATATTCGCCTTACTGATAGAAGCCACGGATTCCATTCTGTCAACCATGATAGTTCATTTCTTTATAAATGGGAACTCGGTATTAATTATGTATTTATACCCTAAAATGATGGAACTGTTTGAAAAAGTTTATGGACCGGGATATTTTAATTCCACAGAATCCATAGAAGCCATTCAGGCAAGCATTCAGATGGACTTAAATTTTGTTCTCCGGACTTATGCTTTTCCAGCACTTATTGGAAGCGTTTTGGCCTTTATTGTTTATCGTGCCATCGCAAAGAATTCGGGAAGATGGGGCTTTATAAAAGGTATATTTAAAAAAGACGAAAATATGGAATTAAGCTCTTTTCAGGATACTATAGAAAATAACCCGCCTTATGGACAAAAGAAACGGTTGATAACAGTAAGTCTGTTAATCGGTATCCTTGTATGCTTAATACTAATGATTTCTTCTGAAATCATTAGTCAGATGCCTGCTCCTACTATAGATGAGATAAACACATCCCTGTCAATTTATATTAGTCATATTCTTTCTTAATATAAAAAAGGCTATTGAAATAACATTTGTTATTACCAATAGCCTTTTGTTATACTTAGCTTTTCCTGATATTATAATTTAATATCAATAGTCTGGCCCACGTTAGGAGCAACGGACTGTTCCATCATTTTTATCATGCTGTCTGCGGAGACTTCTACCGTATCCAAGCTATTTTTTAGTACTGCAATACTAACATTAGTCATTAATTGTGATTGACTAAGTGCCATTGATGTCAAAGCAACATCCATGAGTACACCTCCTCTTTCGTAGAAATTTAGGTGCTGCATAACATACATCAAAGAAAAATCGAATAGGATTGTTCTTGATTGTTATAATATGTTATAATACATCATATCATGAACAAAAAGCGTTTCATGATCTTAATGCTAGATTTAGGATTTTGAATGTAAGTTTGCAAATCCTTTACCACTTTTATTATAGTATATTTTTAGTAATAGGAAAAGAGTTTTTTAGTCCCAGAAAGAAAAGATTAAAGAGCTAAAATGGTGCTATTGCTAATTTGTGTTCTGCGACCCTAAGGTTTGCAGGCATTGAAGAAAGGCAGGTTTATTTATTATGAATAAAATTTATGATTTAATTATTATAGGCTCCGGTCCAGCAGGTTTGGCAGCAGCAATTTATGCGGGAAGAGCAGAATTAGATACAATAATTATTGAGAAAGCCCCTATGAGCGGCGGACAAATTATTAATACCTATGAAGTAGATAATTATCCTGGAATTCCAGGCATCAGTGGGTTTGATTTAGGAACTAAGTTTAGAGAACATTGTGATAAATTAAATATGAATTTCATTACCGGTGAAGTTGTGAAGTTTGAAGTGGAAAATGATATTAAAAAAGTAACTTTGGATGAGGGTACTTCCTATTCAGCTAAAACGGTAATTATTGCAGCAGGAGCAAAACCACGTAAGCTCATGGTTGAGGGCGAAGAAAAATTGTCCGGTTTAGGGGTATCTTATTGTGCTACTTGTGATGGTGCCTTCTTTAGGAATAAAGTGACTGCAGTAGTGGGCGGCGGAGATGTGGCAGTGGAGGATGCAATATTCTTAGCAAGACTATGTAAAAAAGTATATGTAATTCATAGAAGAGATGAATTCAGAGCGGCAAAAAGCTATGCTTCCAAACTTGTTTCTATGGAAAATGTTGAAGTTCTTTGGGATACAGTAGTTGAAAAGATTCTAGGAGAGGATCAGGTATCTCAATTAGAAATTAAGAATATAAAAACAGAAGAATCTAAAACACTGGAGATAGATGGTGTATTTGTTGCAGTAGGCAATATTCCAACCTCAGAAGTTTACAAGGAAGCCATTAATATGGACAAAAACGGATATATTATTGCAGGGGAAGATTGTAAAACTAATGTACCCGGTGTATTTGCAGCAGGGGATATCCGTACAAAAGAACTGAGACAAATTATTACCGCAGCATCAGATGGAGCTAATGCTATTACAGCGGTAGAAAAGTATTTAAATACCCTTTAATCAAAATTCTTGCAAAATAACTAGAAATATTCTGAATTATTAAATTAATTGGGCATAATTAACCATGTTTTTACCATATTAACAGTTGACAGACGTAGTATAGTTTGATATAATGACCTCAGAAATTTAATAAATTTGTAACAATTATATTTGATTTGTAAAACTTATTTAAACTAATGAGATGATTTAAAGATTTTCACCTATGAAATCTTTTAAGGAGGTCAACTTTCATATGATAAATAGAACCGTGGTTAAAGTAACCCTTTTCGCTGCCGGTGCATTTCTGTCCTTAGGTACTGCGGCAACTGCGAAAGCTTCTACAATTACATCTGATAAACCCATTGCCGGAATTACCCAAAAGATTGATGAATATTACGAAGCGGTTCCGGAAGATCAGGTAGGAGAAGCAGAAGCAATATTAGAAACTATTTCTTCAAAGGAGAATCCTGAAGCGAAGAAGATGACAGAAGTTGTTTCGCCATATGCCAATTTAGGTATATCCATTGCTAATGATTATGTTAATATCAGAAAAGAGCCGAATACGGAAAGCGAAATTGCAGGTAAATTATATCGCGGCTGTGCAACGGATATTTTAGAAGTAGATGGTGAATGGGTTAAAATTCATTCCGGTAAAGTAGATGGTTATATTAAGGCAGAATATTTAGCAATCGGAGAAGAAGCAGCAGCTTTAATCGGAGAATTTGCAACTAAATATGCTACGGTTAATACAGAAACTTTATTTGTAAGAGAAGGACAAGGTACTGATACTAAGATTATTAATATGGTTCCCTTGGGAGAAAGTTATTATGTAATTAATGAATATGATGAATGGGCGGAAATCATGATTGATGATGCAGAAACAGGATTCGTTTCCAAGGAGCTTGTTAGTATAGATGTTGAATTTGAATATGCAATCTCTATAGAAGAAGAGCAGGCTAAGCTTGCAGCAGAAGAAGCAGCCAGACAAGCAGAGATCGAAAGATTAGAAGCACTTGCTAGAGAACAAGAAGCAGAAAGAGCAGCAGAAGCAGCCAAAAAGGCAGAAGCTCAGAGACAGGCAGAAGCAGCCCAGAAAGCAGCAAGTTCCAATACCTCTAATTCTTCATCCAATACTTCCAACACTCCTAAAGAGCCCGCAACGGAAACAAAGAAACCTTCCAGCAGCGGTTCCGGAAGTGGTCAGAAGATAGCAGAATACGGTGTTATGTTTGTTGGAAATCCATATGTTTATGGTGGGGAAAGCTTAACCAATGGAGCAGATTGCTCCGGATTTGTTCGATCAATTTATTCACACTTTGGAAAGAGTATTAGACGTACATCTGTAGAACAATCTCAATCAGCAGGATACGCTGTGGATATATCAGAACGTCAGCCTGGAGATTTGATTTTCTATCGTAACAGCAGCGGTACTGTAAATCATGTTGCTATTTATATTGGAAATGATAAAATTGTACATGCCTCCAATAAAAGAGATGGAATCAAAATATCTAATTACAAATATCGTACACCTTATATTGTAAGAAGGGTATTTTAATGGCAGATAACGAAAAGTATCAAATAATAAGCAATTTATAATAAAAATATAATAAAAGAACAATATATAAATGTCATTCTGGACTTTAAGTTTAGAATGACATTTTTAATGTCCAAAACGGCTTCCAAGAATGGTATTTCAATCCAGGCTCATAAAAGGAAATCAAATTGTGGATACAATCGAAGAAAGGAGAGTTTTTTGAATTGTAGTTAAATATTTTGAAAATTGATTTATATTTGGCAAATAGTATACAATTTTGTTCTTTGTAAAAGAGCAGCAAAAGACCTATTGACAAACTGGGACATGTACAAAGTGCACAAAGTTTGAAAATTTGTTCGTCAAAAATAAAGTTGGAGAAAAATTATTCCCCATTCATCCAAAAGTTATCCACAATTTTAAGCGTTCATTTTTAACGAAAAAAGAGTTATACACCGAGTTATCCACATTATCCACAATTATTAACCACACCTGTCGTGTGTAAAATTCTTGTCAAGGACGAAAATCTGTTTTGTAAGTAATGATAATTAACATAAAAATAGGGCAAAATTAATTGTTGTGACAGTTAACCTATATTGTCAAATAAAAAGAGAATTTGTTTTCTAATTATTCGAATTTAGGGGAAATAATGACAGATTAAATAGAATTATCAGTAATAATAAAATAAAATGGTAGAAAGGAAGAAAGGAAACGGCTTTTTTTATTTGCTTGTCACATAATCCGCCATGTGTTATAATACTTATATAGTAATACAATATGAATTAAAAGGAGTTGGTCATAATGCGTTATATAATTAGCGGTAAAAATATTGATGTGACAGAAGGTTTAAAATCAGCTGTTTATGAAAAGATAGGCAAGCTTGAAAGATATTTTACTCCTGATACTGAAATTCATGTAACTATGAGTGTGGAAAAAGAAAGGCAGAGAATTGAAGTAACTATTCCTATGAAGGGAACCATTATTCGTGCCGAACAAGTCAGCAATGATATGTATGTTTCCATTGACCTGGTAGAAGAGGTTATTGAGCGTCAATTAAGAAAGTACAAGAATAAATTAATAGAACAAAAACAAGCTGCAGCTAATTTTAATCAGTCATTTATTGAAGACGATTATGCAGAAGATGATTCTATTAAAATTGTTAAAACGAAAAAATTTGCTATCAAACCTATGGATCCGGAAGAAGCTTGCATTCAGATGGAATTATTAGGTCATAATTTCTTCGTATATCGTAATGCGGAAACAGACGAAGTTAATGTAGTCTACAAACGTAAAGGAAACACCTACGGTTTAATTGAACCGGAATTCTAATAGTGAATTTTATTACAACATACAAAAATTTAATTGCTAAGGATTAGTAATGAGCTGTCGTATCAGAAGCTTTGCTGGAGACAACCAATAAGTTGAATCCATAAGTATGATGCGGCAGCTTTTTTTGTTACAGGTTTCCAGATTATGCAATAACTGTTTATATTTTAAATAAAAAATTACGGTATTGTGTACAGAAAGCAAAAATGTGAACGGAAAATGAACAATTATAAAAAGAGTTGATTACTATCTATGTAAATGATACAATATATGCTGATAAACATATATAAATATAATGAGGGAAGTTGTAATTTAGCGAACCAATCCAAATAATACAGGAGTGAAAGAATATGGGTTTCTTAGAAAAGATTTTTGGTACACACAGTGAAAGAGAATTAAAGTTAGTTTATCCAATCGTCGATAAAATAGAAGCATTAGAGCCGGCAATGGAGAAACTTTCAGATGATGAATTAAGGAATAAAACATTAGAATTTAAAAATAGACTGAAAAATGGAGAAACATTAGACGACATAATAGTGGAAGCTTATGCAGTGGTAAGAGAAGCTGCAAAAAGAACTCTTGGTATGAGGCATTACCGTGTACAGCTAATTGGTGGTGTAGTTCTTCACCAGGGAAGAATTACAGAAATGCGTACTGGTGAAGGTAAAACATTAGTTTCTACTTTACCAGCTTATCTAAATGCTTTAGATGGTAAAGGGGTTCATATTGTTACCGTTAATGATTACTTAGCAAAACGTGATGCTGAGTGGATGGGACAAATACATGAATTCTTAGGTCTAAAAGTAGGCGTAATTTTAAACAGCATGAATAATGATGAGAGAAGAGACGCCTATAACTGCGATATTACCTATGCGACCAATAACGAATTGGGATTTGACTACCTAAGAGATAACATGGTTATTTATAAAGAACAGCTAGTACAAAGAGGCTTATATTATGCCATCGTTGACGAAGTTGACTCCGTATTGATTGATGAAGCTAGAACACCTCTTATTATATCCGGTCAAAGCGGTAAATCTACCAGATTATATGAAGCATGTGATATTCTTGCAGGACAGTTAGTTCGCGGTAAGGAAAGTGCAGAACTTACCAAAATGGCCGCACTTATGAAGGAAGAGATCGAAGAAACCGGTGACTTTATTGTAAACGAAAAGGACAAGAATGTTAACTTAACCGAAGAAGGTGTAAAAAAAGTAGAAGAATTCTTCCATATAGAAAACCTTGCTGATGCGGAGAATCTTGAAATCCAGCATAATATCATATTAGCATTGCGTGCTCATAATTTAATGTTTAGGGATAAAGACTATGTAGTAAAAGATGATGAAGTTTTAATTGTTGATGAATTTACTGGTCGTATCATGCCTGGAAGACGTTATTCTGATGGTCTTCACCAAGCTATTGAAGCAAAGGAAAAAGTTAAGGTAAAGAGAGAAAGCAAAACTTTAGCTACTATTACATTCCAGAACTTCTTTAATAAATATGAGAAAAAATGCGGTATGACTGGTACTGCATTAACAGAGGAAAAAGAATTCAGAGAAATATATGGAATGGACGTTATTGAAGTTCCAACCAATTTACCGGTTGTCCGTGATGATAGACAAGACGCGGTATATAAGACCAAAAGAGAAAAACTGAATGCAGTTGTGAATGAAATCGTAGAGTCACACAAGAAAGGACAGCCGGTATTAGTAGGTACGATTACCATTGAGGCATCCGAAGAATTAAGTGATTTATTAAAGAGAAAAAATATTCCTCATAAAGTATTGAATGCGAAGTTCCATGAATTAGAAGCAGAAATCATAGCTGATGCAGGTCAGCTTGGAGCCGTTACTATTGCAACCAATATGGCTGGACGTGGTACCGATATTAAGCTTGGGGAAGGTGTAATAGAAGCTGGCGGTCTTAAGATTATAGGTACAGAACGTCATGAATCCAGACGTATTGATAATCAGTTAAGAGGACGTGCCGGACGTCAGGGAGACCCTGGTGAATCCCGTTTCTATATTTCCCTGGAAGATGACTTAATGCGTTTATTCGGATCTGAAAGATTAATGGGTATGTTCAATTCCTTAGGATTACCGGAAGGAGAACAAATTGAACATAAGATGTTAAGCAGTGCTATCGAAAAAGCCCAGAAACGTATTGAAAATAATAACTTTGGTATCAGAAAGAATTTACTTGAATATGATCAGGTAAATAATGACCAGCGTGAAATCATCTATGCAGAAAGAAGACGTGTGCTTGACGGCGAAAGCATGAGAGATGCTATCTATAAGATGATTACCGATACGATTGAAAAGGCAGTAGGCAGGTCTATCAGTGATGACCAGAGTCCGGAAGAATGGGATTTAGATGATTTAAATAATCATATTCTGCCCATTGTTCCTTTAGAGCCAATTACCTTAGATCAGGTAACCGGATTAAAGAAGAATGCATTAATGCAAAAATTAAAAGAAGACGCAGTAAAACTTTATGAAGTAAAAGAAGCAGAATTCCCGGAAAAAGAACAGTTAAGAGAAATTGAACGTGTTGTTTTGCTTAGAGTTATTGATAGAAAATGGATGGATCATATTGATGATATGGACCAATTACGTCAGGGAATTGGTTTACAGGCATATGGACAAAGAGATCCATTAGTAGAATATAAATTCATGGGATTTGAAATGTTCGATGAAATGACAGAAGCCATTAGTGAAGACACAATAAAAGCTTTAATGCATGTAAGAATCGAGCAGAAAGTAGAACGTGAGCAAGTTGCCAAAGTGACTGGAACCAACAAAGATGATTCTGTTCAACAAGGACCGGTTCGCAGAGTCGGTAAAAAGATTCAGCCAAATGATCCATGTCCATGTGGCAGCGGTAAGAAATATAAATACTGCCATGGAAAGAATGCTTAAGCATAATTATGCACTGTGAAAGCATGTTAGTTTAAGTAAAGTATATAGTTGACGATTTATGTCAAGGGGAGTAAAGTATGCGAATCCGGGCAAGGTATGTCAGCCGGAATAGGCACATTAATCTGAGTAAAAAATGTCATTCTGAGCGAAAATTCGGCTTGCTGAATTCTCGCTCAGATTTCTAAATCTTGGGATTCTTATATTAAATCGAACCTTGGAATAAAACAATTAAATAATAAAATGAAAGCGGTGATATATTGGTAGAATTAGATCAACTAAAGTATACTCTTAGTTCTTATGAAAAACCTTTAATTGAAGTGGGGGATTCACTTTGACCTGGTAAATAAACAGGAAAGAGTGACCATGCTTGAGCACATTATGGAGGAACCTAATTTTTGGGATTCAACAGAGAAAGCGCAAGGCTATGTAAAAGAATTAAAGAATTTAAAAGATATTATTGATGGATATCATTTTTTAAAACAACAATATGAGGACGTTGAAACTTTAATAGAGATGGGCTATGAAGAGAATGATGAGTCCCTTATACCTGAGATAGAGGAAACATTAAAGAAATTCATAGAGAATCTGGAAGAACTTCGCCTCAATACTCTTTTATCCGATGAATACGACAAATATAATGCTATACTAACTCTCCATGCCGGTGCAGGGGGAACGGAAAGTTGTGACTGGGCAAGTATGCTCTCAAGAATGTACCAGAAATGGGCGGATAAAAAAGGCTATACTACTGAAATACTGGATTATCTAGATGGAGAAGAGGCAGGTATTAAATCCATAACTATACAAATCAACGGAATCAATGCTTATGGACATCTAAAATCTGAGCATGGAGTTCATCGTTTGGTGCGTATTTCTCCATTTAATGCAGCAGGAAAAAGACAGACCTCTTTTGTGTCCTGTGATGTTATGCCGGATATAGAAGAAGATATGGGTATCGAAATTGATGAAGATGATTTAAGAATAGATACCTACCGTTCCAGTGGCGCAGGAGGACAGCATGTTAATAAGACTTCCTCCGCAATCAGAATTACTCATATACCTACAGGAATTGTTGTACAGTGTCAGAATGAAAGGTCTCAGTTCCAGAATAAAGATAAAGCAATGCAAATGTTAAAAGCGAAATTATATATATTAAGAAAACAAGAAAATCAAGAGAAAGAGTCTGGAATCCGTGGTGAAGTGAAAGAAATCGGATGGGGCAATCAGATACGTTCCTATGTTATGCAGCCATACACTATGGTGAAAGACCACCGTACCAATGCGGAGATTGGAAATGCATCCAGTGTATTGGACGGGAATATTGATCCTTTTATTAATGAATACTTAAAATGGATTAATATTAAAAGTACCAATGAAATCCAAAATCAAAATATATAAAATAATAAATTGCAGTATATGAGATAGGAGGAACGCAAATGATAAAATCAGCACAAACAAAGCAGGTTATATTTGCATTGGGAGACGAAGAATACGGTTTGGATATTATGATTGTAAATGCGATTGAAAAATATACCGATATTGTCAGAGTCCCCAATGGACCGGAATGTATAAAAGGAATCATTAATCTACGTGGAGATGTAATTCCTGTTTACAGCTTACGCAAAAAGTTTGGGTTAGAAGAAAAAGGTATTGATGAAAATACCAAACTGGTAATTACAAAATCAAACAATATCATGATGGCATATGAAGTAGATGCGGTGAAAGAAATTATTGAAATTCCTAATGAAAGTATCAGCGAAACGCCGATTATAGTAAAAGGCAAGAATACATCTTATATAAAGAATATTGCTAATATAAACGGTCGTATGATTATACTTCTTAATCATAATGGGATATTAACAGAGAAAGAGCAAGAAAATATAGAGCTTTTAATGGAAAATCAATAGTGGGCTTTTCCGAATCAAAACCATATTTATAAAAAGGGTTGTCTCAAAATGAAAGATTGGGATGACTCTTTTTGTATATTCCGAATATAGAATGAAAATTTATTCAAAAATAAGTTGAAATTTAAAATAAAGTATGTTACTATATCTTTCTATGAGAGACATGTGTACTTCCTGCAAAAACAAAACTCCAGAGGATGAAGGGTGAATGGAATGAATGAAGGTAAATATTATATTGTAAAGAAAAAAGCAGTACCAGAAGTATTACTAAAAGTGGTAGAGGCAAAAAGACTTTTAGATTCTGAAAAAGTTATAACGGTTCAAGAAGCTGCAGATATAGTGGGAATTAGCAGAAGCTCTTTTTATAAGTATAAGGATGATATATTTCCCTTTCACGAGAATGCAAGAGGTAAAACCATTACTTTTATGCTGCAGGTAGATGATACCCCTGGCTTATTATCATGTATATTAAACTGCGTTGCCAAGAACAATGCCAATATACTTACCATACATCAAAGTATTCCGGTAAATGGTATAGCTTCCTTGACTTTAAGTATTGAGATTCCACCTCAGACCTTAGATGCATCAGTTATATTTGATGAAATTGAAGCTTTAGAAGGAATTCATTATCTTAAGATATTAGCAAGAGAATAATCAGCAATCGATAAATAAATCGGGCAATTAGAGAGCAGGAAAGACATTTTGAGAGCGTGGCAAGAGCAGCTTGTCCTATGCAGAAAAGAGGCGAAAATGGTAAATATAGCGATATTAGGATATGGCACTGTAGGATCCGGTGTTGTAGAAGTGTTAAGTATAAATGGAGACAGTATTAATAAGCGATGCGGGAAAGAAATAAACATAAAATATATTTTAGACTTAAAGGAATTCCCCGGAACTCCTATCGAACATAAGATTGTTCATGACTATAATATTATAGTCAATGATCCGGAGGTTCAAATCATAGTGGAAGTTATGGGTGGTGTAGAACCGGCTTATTCCTTTGTAAAAGAAGCTATTTTAAAAGGGAAAAGTGTGTGTACTTCCAATAAAGAGCTGGTGGCAAAACATGGTGCTGAATTATTAGCCCTTTCCAAAGAGAAAAAGGTCAACTTTTTATTTGAAGCAAGTGTTGGCGGAGGAATTCCAATAATACGCCCTCTAAATCAGTCTTTAACTGCGGATGAAATAGAAGAAATCACAGGTATCTTAAATGGAACCACTAATTACATCTTATCCAAAATGAGTGAAGAGGGTGTGGATTTTGAATCAGCATTAAAAGAAGCCCAAGCAAAAGGATATGCGGAACGCAATCCGGAAGCAGACGTTGAAGGATATGATGCATGCAGAAAGATTGCAATTCTTTCTTCTCTGGCATTTGGCATGCAGGTGGACTTTGAAGATATTTATACAGAAGGCATCTCAAAAATTACAGATATTGATTTTAAATATGCGGAAGAATTGGATGCAAGAATAAAACTCTTAGGCACAAGCAGAAAAGAAGGGGAAGGAGTTTGTGCAATGGTGGCACCGATGATGATAAATGCCAACCATCCCCTTTATAGCGTAAATGATGTATTTAATGGAATATTTGTCAGAGGTAATGTAATTGGCGATGTTATGTTTTATGGCAGTGGTGCAGGCAAACTTCCTACAGCCAGTGCAGTGGTAGCCGATGTAGTGGATGCCACAAAACATCTGGGAACCAATATTATGACTATATGGAGCAATAAGAAGCTTGATTTAATAAGTATAAAGAAGAGCTCACATAGATTTTTTGTACGGATTGGCAGGGATAATGAGGAAACAAAAGCAGAAGTTACTAAAATGTTTGGTCAGGTTCAAGTAGTAAAAGCCAAGGATGTAACGGGAGAATTTGCATTTATTACAGAACCTATGACAGAAGCTGAATATAGTGAAAAAGCAGCGAATTTAAAAGATATTGTAAGCATGATTCGAGTTCGATTTTGACATTCCCGTGAGGATAGACAAAGTATGGATTGAAGTTATATCCATGGAAATATGCGGATATGTAAATATCCGCTTGACTTAACTATGCTTGAAGTGTTAAAAAATACTTGTAAAAGAATGTTTGAAAAGAATGTTTGAAGAATGTTTGAAAAGAATGTTTGAAGAATGTTTGAAAAGAATG
>NZ_DAMAUC010000013.1:0-17309 GCF_032079385.1 Anaerocolumna sp. | reverse complement strand
GTTTGAAGAATGTTTGAAAAGAATGTTTGAAGAATGTTTGAAAAGAATGTTTGAAAAGAATATTTGAAAAATATTTGAAAAGAATGTTTTGAAAAAATGTATGAAAAGAACATTTGAAAAAAGAATCCTTGAAAAAGGGTAATTTAAAAAACGTTTATAAAGAACACGATACATAAAGAAGAAATTTTCATATAAAAAAATAGGCAAAGTAAAAATCCAAGCCAGGTAACTGTATAAGAGGTAAACAAGACACATAAAGATAGAAGGAAGGATTCATCATGAAATATATTATTGTGCTAGGTGATGGTATGGCAGACGAACCCATTGAAGAACTGGGTGGAAAAACGCCTTTAGAGTATGGTGAGACACCAACCATGGATGAATTATCAAAGAAGTCCGAGATCGGATTATGCTATACCATACCGGAAGGTATGAAACCGGGAAGTGATACTGCTAATTTATCAGTGCTGGGATATAATCCGAAAGTATATTACACCGGACGTTCTCCTTTGGAAGCATTAAGCATTGGAGTAGACATGAAGGACGGAGATATTGCTTTAAGGTGCAATATGGTAACCCTTTCTGATGATACTCTTCCTTACGAAGATAAGAGGATTTTGGATCACAGTGCAAGCGAGATATCTACGGAAGACGGGAAGGTTTTGTTGGAAGCGGTTCGCAACGAATTAGAAAATGATATCTATAAATATTATTTAGGCACAAGTTATAGACATCTAACCATATGGGACAAAGGGGAGGTTGTGGATTTAACAGCTCCCCATGATATATTAGGTCAGGTAATAGGCACATATTTACCGGAAGACGCATATTTAAAAGATATGATGAGAAAAAGTTATGATATATTAAACAACCACCCCTTGAATATGGAGAGAGCTAAAAAAGGACTAAATAAAGCCAATTCCATATGGTTTTGGGGTGCAGGGACAAGACCCCAATTAACATCTTTCGAAGAAAAGTTCCATAAAAGAGGAGCTATGATTTCAGCAGTTGACCTTTTAAAAGGTATTGCTGTTGGTGCCGGAATGAGGGTTGTTTCTGTGGAAGGTGCAGATGGTACCTTACATACCAATTATGAAGGAAAAGCTATGGCAGCAGTAAAAGAACTTATCGAGAACAATCAGGATTTTGTATATATTCATGTGGAAGCTCCAGACGAAATGGGCCATCAAGGCAGTATCGCCAATAAAATAAAAGCCATTGAATATTTAGACCACAGAGTTATAAAGGTTGTAAAGAATCAAATGGAGGCTGCCGGTGTGGAGTATAGAATGCTGATTATGCCGGATCATCCTACTCCAATCCGTTGCAGAACTCACACAAGCAATCCGGTTCCCTACATGCTATATGATAGTTCAAACCAATTGGACAAAAAGTGGAATTATAATGAGGCAGAAGCCGGAAACAGTGGTAATGTAATCAGATATGGATATGAAATAATCAATAAGTTATTTGAAAAATCATAAGAAAATTAGCATCTGCAAAGATTTAGCTTGTTTGAATATAATTATAGGAGGCATTGTATGTTAATTGTAAAAAAATTCGGTGGAACATCGGTAGCCGATAAGGAAAAAATTTTTAATGTTGCCAGAAGGTGTGTTGAAGATTATAAAAATGGCAATGAAGTTGTTGTTATATTGTCTGCAATGGGAAAGCAAACAGACTTACTTTTGGCCCAGGCTAGAGATATTAATCCCAATGCATCAAAGCGTGAAGTAGACATGCTTTTAACGACAGGAGAGCAAATTTCGGTTTCTTTAATGGCAATGGCCATGAATTCTTTAGGAGTTCCAGCCATTTCTTTAAATGCCTTTCAAGTGGCTATGCATACAACCTCAGTTTATGGCAGTGCAAGAATTAAAAGAATTGATGTAGATAGAATTCATAGTGAACTGGCAAATAATAAAATAGTTATAGTTACAGGTTTTCAGGGAATTAACAGCTTCGGCGACTATACCACTTTAGGTAGGGGAGGGTCAGATACCACCGCAGTTGCTATTGCAGCCGCTCTTAACGCCGATGCTTGTGAAATTTATACCGATGTAGATGGTGTATTTACAGCAGATCCAAGAATTGTTCCAAGTGCGAAGAAACTAAGTGAAATTACCTATGATGAAATGCTGGAATTGTCATCACTAGGGGCAGGTGTTTTACACAATAGATCAGTAGAAATGGCAAAGAAATATGGAGTACAATTAGTTGTACGCTCAAGTTTAAATAATTCAGAAGGAACTGTGGTGAAGGAGGAAATAAAGATGGAGAAGATGCTAGTGAGTGGTGTAGCGGCTGATAAAAATACAGCCCGTATTGCAGTTATAGGTTTAGAAGATCAACCAGGGGTAGCATTTAAATTATTTAATCACTTAGCAAGACATAATATAAACGTTGACATTATATTACAATCAGTAGGCCGTAACGGTACAAAAGATATTAGCTTTACTGTAGCAGAAGACAGCGTTGAAGAAGCGGTAGAAATCCTGGAACGCCACAGAGCGGGCAGCTTAAAATGCCATAAAATCGACGTTGAAAAATCCGTTGCAAAAGTATCCATCGTAGGTGCCGGTATGATGTCTAACGCAGGTGTGGCTGCTAAAATGTTTGAAGCTCTTTATGATGTAGGTGTAAACATTAAGATGATTTCTACTTCTGAAATCAGAGTTACGGTATTAATCGATGAAGTTTATGTTGAAAAGGCTATGAAGGCTGTTCATGATAAATTTAGTCTGGCTTAAATAATAGATAAAGGACGCTTTGCCCTATGTAGAGTATAGAGACCTTCCATACTCACGAAGGTCAATTTATTTTGTAAGGGCAAAGCAGGGTATTGGATATATTATTGCTTTTGATAAATTCTGTTTCAGAAGTATTATATAGAAGTAATGATATGTGAATATGCAACTTCTCAATAGAATTTATGATCGATTTTTTTATAGACAAATAGTGGTATGAAAATAAAGACTTTTTGAATGAAGAATCATTATAGTCTTAAGTAATAAAAGGATATAGTACAAAATATATAAACCCCAGGAAATTATAACAATAGCCAATTGACAGAAGATGCCTAAAATGATATGTTTTAATTAAAATGCAAGGAGGGCATTATGTTGGGTTTTAGTGTTTTAACTTATTTTGGTGTATTCATGGGTATAGTTCAATGGGCTTTCTATTTACTTGGTATTGTTTGTATGATCAAGTATTTAAAAGATAAGAGATAATAAATTAATTAACATACAGTATTAAAAAGCGGCTAAAGAGGTATTGGGAAATAATGGTTGGTTTATTGGCTTGGCTTTGGTATATCAAGCAGGCTGGACGAATTTTGTACAGTTTGTTTGATAACTGGGCGGATAGTACTTTTATTACTAAATAGTAAAATCGCAAAAGCTTATTTAGCTCTGCGATTTTAGTTTTTATTTTATAGCAATTTCTTTTTCCAATTATCCCCTTCTCTATAGTAATAGAATTCACTAAGTTCATCCGATTCAAAAACAGAAACCATATCTAAAAAATCATTAGCAAGAGAATATTGTTTTAATCTATCTTTCTTTATCCAAAATACATCACCTTCTTTAGAGGGTCTTAAATCTCCCTTAAACTGATCGGTCTTAAAAAATAAAACCACATATCTTTCGTCCTCCTTTGTCTGAAATTGCTTTATTCCACATAAAATAGGATTTTCAATAGTAAGTCCGGTTTCTTCAAAAACCTCTCGCTTAACAGACTCAACAAAAGATTCCCCGTATTCAACATGTCCGCCAGGAAATGTAACTCCTGGCCAATCCGGGTTACGTCTATCTTGAACTAAAATAGAATCATCCTTATAAATCATACACATATTTGTAAATATAGCCTTTTCATTTCTACTCATTTTTGTACCTCTTTCGTTATGTAAAATTTAAGTCACACTTTGCAATATGTCTGCCCTGGTATCGGCAAAAGCCTTATGATAATTCAGGGAAAATAATAGATTTTATTACAAAACAATATTAATAATATAATAAGATAAACAATTTGTATACTGCTTAGATAAACCTTAATAATCTTATGAATCAGAATTCACAACCTAAAAGAAATGAAAATACCTAGATTCCAATTACTTCTATATCCCCGTTAAGCATTTAAAACATTATAAATTTAATAAAATTAGTTATTATACCCTAAAGAATATAATGTTCTAATCTTATTAACCCATTAAAATTAATCAATAAGTTAACATCATTTAAAAACTGTCCATCTAATCTGATAAACTCATCCATTATTCTTACTTGTCTTACCCAATAACATATTATAATACGACCAGCTTTGCCTCACAACGTAAATTACTCCGAAAGTGGCGGTTGGTTTTTACATTGTCTCTCAACCTAAATACAGATAACATAGGTGGTTGCTTCAATTTGGCGTAATCCGACTGACAAGGCTGCTTATGTCCGACTAGAGACTCAGTGACAAGTATCGCCCCCCTGCGATACTTGTCATGCGCTTTGAGGCTCTACCAAGGACATGCCGCTGGAAGGAAAGGTAGCCAAATTGAAGCAACCACCTATGTTATCCTTCGATACCAAACAGGACAATGTAAAAACCAACCGCCACTTTCAGAGTTCTCTACCTCCCCCTCAGCAAAGCGTCCTTATGTTTATCATTATATTCTTGAAATTCCCCCAATTCAGTGGTATTATAGATAGGTAAAGTTTTACAAAGAATAGAAAGTTGTAGTCTAAAGGAGTATATGAATGGATATTTTAAAACAACTAAGTGAAGAGCTGAATATTAAATTAGGACAAGTAGAAGCTGCTGTAAAATTAATTGACGAAGGCAGTACAATTCCTTTTATCGCCAGATACCGTAAAGAAGTAACCGGATCTTTGAATGATGAGGTTTTAAGAAACTTACATGAAAGATTATTGTACTTACGTAATTTGGAAGATAAGAAGGCCAGTGTTTTAGCAAGTATTGAGGAACAAGGTAAATTGACAGAAGAGTTAAAGACTCAGATTCTGGAAGCTACTACCTTAGTTGTGGTGGAAGATTTATACCGTCCATATCGTCCGAAGAGAAGAACGAGAGCTACCGTTGCCAAGGAAAAAGGTTTGGAACCTTTAGCTAATATAATATTACTTCAGATGACAAATCAGCCAATTGAGGAAGATGCGAAGAATTTTATTTCAGAGGAAAAGGAAGTTAATACTGTTGAAGAGGCCATTGCAGGGGCTTTGGATATTATTGCAGAGAATATTTCAGACGAAGCGGATTACCGTATCTATATCAGAAAGATTACATTTGAAGAAGGCACTATTGCATCTACAGCAAAAGATGAGAAGCAGGAAAGTGTTTACGAAATGTATTATAACTTTGAAGAGAAGTTAACAAAGCTTGCAGGTCATAGAGTTTTAGCATTAAACCGTGGTGAAAGTGAGAAGATACTGACGGTTAAGATTGTAGCACCGGAAGAAAGGATACTTAGATTCCTTGAGACAAAAGTGATTATCCGTGAGAATCCATATACTACGGAACTTTTAAAAACAACCATTGAGGATAGTTATAAACGTCTTATTGCACCGGCAATTGAACGAGAGATTCGCAGTGATTTAACAGAAAAAGCAGAAGATGGCGCAATTAAAGTATTTGGAAAGAATTTAGAACAGCTTCTTATGCAGCCTCCTATTGTTGGGCAGGTTGTATTGGGATGGGATCCTGCTTTTCGAACAGGTTGTAAACTGGCCGTTGTAGATGAAACCGGTAAAGTTCTTGACACTACCGTAGTTTATCCAACAGCACCTCAGAATAAAATAGATGAAACAAAGAGGGTAGTTAAGGAGCTTATAAAGAAATACGGTATTACTTTAATATCCGTAGGAAACGGTACCGCCTCCAGAGAATCTGAATTGATTATTGTAGATATGTTAAAGGAGACGAATTCCAACGTATCTTATATTATTGTGAATGAAGCAGGTGCTTCTGTATACTCCGCAAGTAAATTAGCAACAGAAGAGTTTCCTAATTTTGATGTGGGACAAAGAAGTGCAGCTTCCATAGCAAGAAGGCTTCAGGATCCATTAGCGGAACTGGTAAAAATAGATCCCAAATCCATAGGTGTGGGGCAATATCAGCATGATATGAATCAGAAGAAATTATCGGAAGCCTTAACCGGTGTTGTAGAAGACTGTGTAAATAGAGTAGGTATAGACTTAAATACTGCCTCTGCTTCTTTACTGGAGTATATATCCGGTGTATCAAAAGCAGTTGCAAAAAACATTGTCTCTTATCGGGAGGAAAATGGACGTTTTACTAACCGAAATCAGCTTCTTAAGGTGACAAAACTTGGACCTAAGGCTTTTGAACAGTGTGCCGGTTTCTTAAGAATTCTGGAGGGAAATAATCCGTTGGATCTCACCAGTGTTCATCCGGAATCCTATGAAGCAGCGAAAAATCTTCTTCAGAAATTAACCTATTCACCGGAGGATATCAAAGGGGGAGGCCTTGTTAATTTAGGTAAACAAATTAGAGATAAAAAAGCAATGGCTGATGAGTTAGGTATTGGAGAAATAACCTTGGAAGATATTATTAAAGAGTTGGAAAAACCGGGAAGAGATCCTCGTGATGAGATGCCAAAACCAATTCTTAGAACAGATGTATTGGAAATGAAGGACCTGACAGAAGGTATGATATTAAAAGGTACCGTTCGTAATGTAATTGATTTTGGTGCGTTTGTTGACATTGGAGTGCATCAGGACGGCCTTGTTCACATTTCACAATTAACGAATAAAAAGTTCGTAAAACATCCATTGGATGTGGTTAGTGTGGGCGATGTTGTAGAGGTCAAAGTAATGAGTGTGGATTTAGCAAAGAAGAGAATACAATTAACCATGATAATATAGACTTATTCTTCCTAGGATAAAAGATATAGCTCGAAAGGTTACTCTATATTAAGCAGTTGTTTAGTATATAAGGAATCGGAAATATAATAAATAGAAAGCATCTGAGCGGAATCGCTTCCTGTCAAGCAGGCAGTGAACGATTCTGTTTAGATGCTTTTTTGCTACAAAGTAATTGTAAATAAACCATGTGATATGGAAGGTAAAAACTATAAAATTTTATATCATAATAGAAAGTACAAGGTACTATTATATATTCTCTCCTCATATATTGTGTAAAGAAAGTTATCCTAACCCAAAAAACAATTATTTTGATGTAACTTGGAGATCTTTAGCACATGTTTAATACATATTGATCATCAGGTGCAAATGAATGAGGCCTTTTGCCGCTAATAGATACCTGTTGTCTGTTTCCGATATGAAGGACCTGGGAGAGGATATTCAGGCATATTATGAAGGCAGGGCAGATATAGTTCCATGGGAGAATACAGACCCCACGACAATTGTGAATTTAATTGGTAACTTTATTGAAAAGAATTGGTATAAAACAGATATATAAAATAAGGCGTAGAGGAATGGTAGGATTTAATGAAAAAAAGGAAATATATATTTCTAATTACGGGAATGGTAATGGGCGGTGCGGAACGAGTGATGGCCACAATAGCCAATGAATTTGTAAAAAGAGGAAATGAAGTCTGTATTGTAACTTTAAAAGGCCCTAAAAGTGCTTATAGACTTGATCCAAGGATAAAGATAGTAGGAGCAAAGGGCTGTGTTCAATCGGAGAATAAAGTATTACGTGTAATACAGTTTATATATAGCGGTATGAAGGGGTTTTTTTGTTACTTCTATTATTTAAAAACCTATAAACCGGATGCGGTATTGTCTTTCTTAACCTATTCTAATTTATTAGCAATTATGACACGCAGGTTATTTGTTAAGAATGTGCCGGTAATTGTGTCTGAACAATGCGACCCTCAAAAAAGATGCTATATTTTGAAAAAGTTATGTGAATTGATGTATCCCAAAGCAGACTGTCTGGTGTGTCAAAGTAAAAGAGTGGGAGGTTATTTTAGAAAAATCTCCAACAGGGCTAATATAAAAATAATTCCCAATCCGGTTAATCCGGAATGTATAGCACAAAACCCGCCGGATAAAAGGCGAAATGCAATTATTGCAGTGGGCAGATTAAGTCCCCAGAAGAATTATAATTTATTGATAAATAGTTTTCATGAAATAATATGTGATTACCCGGACTATATTGTTGAGATATATGGACAGGGACCGGAATATAGTAGTTTAAATCAAAAAATCCACTCTCTTCATTTGGAAAATAATATATTTTTAATGGGAACAAAAAATAATGTAATGCAAAGTATTCACGATGCCCGGCTTTTTGTTATTACCTCCAATTATGAGGGCTTTCCGAATGTTTTAGTAGAGGCTATGGCTTCCGGGCTGCCGGTTGTATCTACGGATTTTCCCACAGGAGTTGCAAGAGAACTAATAAAAGACGGTATTAACGGTTATGTAGTACCAAGGAATAACAAAAGAGAACTGGCAGAAGCCATGGTTAAAATTCTTAGAGATCCCCAGCTGCAAGAGAGTATGAGTGAGGCAAATAGAAAAATAACCAAGTATCTCGATATGAACAAAATTATAGATCAATGGAACGAAGTATTGGATAGGAAGTATTAAAACGCCTGTTAGTTTATGAATAAAACAATATGAATAAGGTGAAAGGAATGCATGAGTGAACGATTAAAACGTTTTAAGAAAGAACCTGGTACCTAATATGATATAAATCGGGATTATTTTTTTATATGGTATCTTTTTATAAATTAAAAAAGAAGATGTGGAAGAATGCTGTTTCATTTTGCGACCGAAAATGGTATTTCACAACACCGAATTTCTTGTTAAATAGGGGAAAGTAAATTATACTTTATGAGTTCTTTGCCTGTATTTTATTAATTGAATAAAGGAGAGATTTACTTGAACCAATGGATAGACATTCATAGCCACATTCTTCCGTCGGTAGACGACGGTTCGGTGAATATAGAACAAACGAGAAATATGCTAAAAATTGCATACGAAGAAGGAATTATACATATGATAGCCACCCCTCATTATGGGGTAGGCTGCAGAAATCCCGATATAAATGAACTTCAAAAAAAATTAAAACTGGTAAGAGAAGAAGCAAAGAAAATTGATGAAAACTTTCAAATAGAACTTGGAAATGAATTGTACTACAGCGAAGATATTATTGAACATTTAAGAAAGAAAATGGCATTGACCTTAGCTGATACCAGGTATGTACTGGTTGAATTTCCTGCCCATGAAAGTTTCCGGAATATAAAGACAGGGCTTCACCGTTTGCTGATTCATGGATATTTGCCCATACTTGCTCATGTGGAAAGATACGAAGCACTTTTTCAAAGCTTTGAGGAAATAGAGGAATTAGTCAGACTGGGGGCATATATGCAGGTAAATATAAAAAGTCTGCAAGGAAAAGTTTTGGATTCAAGGAAAGGATTTTGCAGGAAGTTATTGTATGAGGGGTATATTCATTTTCTTGCCACAGATGCACACTCTGACCATAACAGAGATGCCAGAATAAGAAAAGGGGTGGATTATATCTATAAAAAGTACGGAAGCGAGTTAGTAAATCAATTACTGGTAAAAAACACAAAACAATTATTGGATAATAAATATATCTATGAGGGATAATTCCTTAATAGTGGATAAGCTATAGGGCAAAGAGGCTTTTCAGCAGTAAAAATATACAAAATTCTTTTTTCATAGTTGTTTTAATAAATGCAGTTGACATTTTCTATAATAGGCTGTAAAATGTATATGTAAATAGAAAACAAAATAAGGAAGTTCTTCGGGGCAGGGTGTAATTCCCGACCGGCGGTATAGTCCGCGACCCGGATGACAGGCATGGAGGTAATAAATACATGGTAGTCGTTCGGTTGATTTGGTGTAATTCCAAAACCGACAGTAAAGTCTGGATGTGAGAAGAAAAGCATGTTTTTGATATGCAAATTTATTGGATAATAGCCCCGATTCATTTTGAATCGGGCTTTTTTATTTCAAAACATACCAAGCTGCATGATGGAACCAAGAATTTTCCTTTCAGTCAAAAGGAGATAGGAATATGAAAACAACGAAATATGAAGTTAATGCAGATGTAAGAAAAAATAATATTGGTAAGTCGGTTGCAACTGCAAAGGGTAAATCCTTTACAACAAAGGCAATGGTAACAATTAGTTTACTATCCGCACTTTCTTATGTACTTATGCTTCTTGAGTCCCCGCCATTTATAGGTTTCCTAAGATTGGAACTTAGTGATATTCCTGCAATTATTGGTGGATTTACCTATGGGCCCATAGCCGGTGTTACAATTGAATTAATCAAGAATTTAATTAAAGCAATCACGGCTACCAAAACGGCAGGTATTGGAGAATTAGCAAACCTTGCAATCAGTGCTGCATATGTTATTCCGGCTTCTTTTATTTTTAGAAAAATGAAGAGCAAACATAAAGCTTTCCTGGCATTTAGTGTGGCTACCATATCTATGACAATTACCGGCTTCTTAGTAAACTACTTTGTAACGATTCCATTATACGCTTCTCTTTATGGCGGTATGGACAATGTACTTGCAGGTGCAGCTATAATTCCGGCCATTAAAGATAAATTTACCTTAATACTTTATGGAATTACTCCTTTTAATATTGTAAAAGGTATCTTCACAGGCCTTGTAGGCCATTATACGTATCGATTCTTAAAGAATAAGTTAAGTTCATAATTAATATTTACCAACAAGAGGCTGTTACAAACTGTCTCTTGTTTTTTTTGCCTAATCTGCTATAATTTCAACTAGAAAAGAAGATGGGAGCCGATATGAAATCATGATAGCAGAAAGCTTTAAAACAGAAGATACCTTTCAGTTAGGTATACAATTAGGAGAGAAAGCTAAGGCAGGAGAAATTTATTGTCTGTTAGGAAATTTGGGTACCGGAAAAACTGTTTTCACCCAAGGTTTTGCCAAGGGGCTAGGCATTCAAGAGCCGGTTAATAGTCCTACCTTTACAATTGTTCAGGTTTACGAAGAAGGCAGGCTTCCTTTCTATCATTTTGATGTATACCGTATTGAAGACATAGATGAAATGCAGGAAATCGGATATGAAGATTATTTTTACGGACAAGGTGTCTGCCTGATTGAGTGGTCCAATTTAATTGAGGAGCTCTTGCCGGCTGACAAAACCGTAATTACAATTGAAAAAGATTTGGAAAAAGGTTTTGATTATAGAAAGATATCTATAGATGGAATGGAATAAAGAGGTGTAAGGATGAAAATATTAGCGATAGACAGTTCCGGTTTAGTGGCATCTGTGGCAGTTGTATCAGAAGACCAACTATTGGCGGAATACACAATTAATCATAAGAAAACACATTCACAAACATTATTGCCTATGCTTGATGAAATTGTGAAGATGATAGAATTAGATATTAAGGATATTGATGCCATTGCGGTGGCAGCAGGACCGGGTTCCTTTACCGGTCTTAGAATCGGTTCCTCCACAGCCAAAGGATTAGGTCTGGCATTAGATAAACCAATTATTCCGGTTCCAACAGTAGATGGACTGGCTTTTAATTTATATGGAACGGACAAATTAATCTGTCCTATTATGGATGCAAGGCGTAACCAGGTGTATACAGGTTTATATGAGTTTAAAGATACAGAATTTGTAACTGTGGAATCCCAACAGGCGATTGGTATCGATGAAATTGCAGAAAAAATTAATAAAATTGGACGAGCTGTTATATTCTTAGGCGATGGAGTAGAAGTTTATCAGGAACAATTAAAAACACTGATGAAGGTTCCTTATAGCTTTGCACCTCTTCATCTATCTAAACAACGTGCAGGGGCAATTGGAGCTTTGGGAGTAATTTATTTTAAAAAAGGGTTAGCGGAGGATGCGGACTTGCATCAGCCAACCTATCTAAGACTTTCACAAGCAGAGAGAGAATTGGCAGAAAAACAGCAAAAGCAATAAGTGTGAGAAGAAATTCTAAGTTAGTAGAGACGCGGAGTAAGTATTTCTAAATTTCACACTGGAAGAACGCAAAAGCAGCGTTCTTCTCACTGATTGTTTATGCCGCTGAAGCGGCATGTTTGGAAGTGAGGAAAATACGGATGGTTATAAGACTTATGGAAGAAGCAGATATTCCATTTGTACATGAAATAGAGTGTGGAATATTCTCAAGACCTTGGAACAAAGAAGATTTTAATAAATCAATACAAGATCCTCACAACATTTATCTGGTAGCAGAACAGGATAATAAGATTATAGCTTATTGCGGTTTGTGGGGAGTCGCAGGGGAAGGACAGATAAATAATGTGGCAGTAGATCACTCATACCGAAACAAAGGTATTGGCAGGGAAATGCTGCAAACTCTGATAAGTATTGGAAGAAGTAAAGGATTGGAGTCATTTACTTTGGAAGTGCGGGTGAGTAATTTATCTGCGATTGCCTTATATCATGGGCTTGGCTTTGGGGATGCCGGTATCCGTAAAAACTTTTATGAAGCACCAACAGAAGATGGGTTGATTATGTGGCTGTAGTGACAACAATTCCCACTGTAAAAATACCACTAATACAGGTATAATGAAAGTAAGCAGTTGGTCCAAGTTCGTAGGAGGGATAAGGATGGAAAGGAACATGAGCGCGTTAAGTAATGTAAAGTCAAAAGATGTACAGTTAATTGATATTTATTGCAATGTTTGCGGAAAGAAAATTAAAACGAAAAATGGAATATTAGAAGAAGATGTATTTGAAGCTTCTAAGGAGTGGGGATATTTTTCAAAAAAAGATCTTGAAGTTCATAAATTTAATATTTGTGAGGAATGCTATGAAGAATTAATTTCAACTTTTAAAATACCCATTAAAATAATAGATAAGAAAGAAGTTTTATAATCATTAACTTTAAAAAAATAAAATTAATTCATATACAGCACAAGGAGAAGGGAAGCAGGAATAATCCCTTCTCCTTGTGCTATAAATAAATTGATTATAAATTCAGGTTGTGTTACTATTTTGTAATGTAAAAAAAATTCTCTATTCATCAACGCTTTATTGATTCTGCCTATTGGTTATGCTAATATGGTGCTAAAGACGGTAAGGGATAATCACTTCTATTGATAGCCCTAACAGATATAAGCCTGGGAAAATGATATATACATCTTATGGTAGATAAAGAATATTTTTATAATATAATGGTTTACTAAATGTTTATAAATATTTAAATAAATAATTAGAAAATAAGTGAGGGAATTACATGTTAGATGTTTGTTTACTTGGTACAAGCGGTATGATGCCATTGCCAAACCGATGGCTTACGGCCTTAATGACAAGATATAATGGTTCCAATCTGTTAATTGATTGCGGAGAAGGAACCCAAATTACTATAAAAGAAAAGGGATGGAGTTTTCATTCCATAGATATTATCTGTTTTACCCACTATCATGGAGACCATATAAGCGGCCTTCCGGGTTTATTATTATCTATGGGAAATGCGGACAGAACAGAACCGGTTACCATTATTGGACCGAAAGGTTTGGAAAGGGTTGTAAATTCCCTTCGTGTCATTGCACCGGAACTGCCCTTTGACATCCAGTTTATTGAATTATCCGGTCCAATGGAGGAAATACGGATAAATGGTTATGTTATTCAGGCATTTCGTGTGAATCATAATGTCATCTGTTATGGATATAGTATTATTATAGAACGGACCGGAAGATTCTTTCCGGAAAAAGCACAGGAAAATGGTATTCCACAAAAGTATTGGAACCAGCTGCAAAAAGGTGCAGCCATTGAGGCGGATGGACGAATCTATACACCTGATATGGTATTGGGTCCAAAACGTAAAGGAATAAAATTAACATATTGTACAGATTCAAGACCGGTTCCATCTATTGTGGAAAATGCAAAAAATGCCGATTTATTTATATGTGAGGGTATGTACGGTGAAAAGGACAAAGAAGACAAAGCAAGAGAACATAAGCACATGACATTTCATGAAGCTGCTCAATTAGCTAAGGAAGCAGAAGTTCAGGAACTTTGGCTTACTCACTACAGCCCGTCTTTAATTAGACCGGAAGAATTTATAAAGGATATTAAAGATATCTTTCCTAATGTAAAAGCCGGAAAAGATAGAAAGAGTATTACTCTGCAGTTTGATCCGGATGAATGATTCTTTGTAAATTACTTTACTTGTTCTTATTAAAGACAAAATAAATAATTACAAAACCCGATTAATATAAAAATGGGGTGATGGGAGGCAAGTATGAAGAAATCAAAAAGAAGAACCGCAAATACCTTTGGAATGATGCTTATATTTGGAATAGCTATAGTCGCAATTTATTTTAAGCTCAGTACCAGTACAAGTCCGATTATAGAAAGATCTTCTTCCAATAAGACGGAATTAGAACTATTATTGGCGAAAGATATTGAGAAAGACTATCCTTCTTCACCAAGGGAAGTTATAAAGTTATATACAAGGATTATGAAGAGTTTTTATAATGAAGATCTTACAGATGAGCAAGTGAATCAATTGGCGAAACAAATCCGCTATTTGTACGATGATGAACTATTGGCTAATAACTCTTATGAGGATTATCTGTTAGAGTTAAAAGTTGAAATTACGGAATATAAAAATAAAAAACGCAATATTATGAATGAGACAATTGAAGACAGTAATAAAGTGAACTATTATACCAAGGATGGTAAAGAATGTGCGTCTCTTACCGCGGGGTATACCATTAAAGAAAAAGACAGTTATACAAAACTGTATGAAGATTTTATTTTAAGGAAAGATGAACAAGGGAACTGGAAAATAATAGGATGGAAGACCTCGGATAAAACGGGAATATAATAAAGGGTTCCTTAGATTTTATTTGAGATTCTTCATTTTACTTAAGATGGTTCACATGCATTTTATTTAAGACGTTCTAAAGGAATCTTGTAGAAAGACTGAAAGAAAAAATATAGAAAGAAAGGTTGCCGCAAAAAAACTTTCAGCCTGTTTATGGCAATGTCATATCTGCAAAGGGATATGATATGCAAAGGGTATAAAAATGAACAGTGATATAAAAATTTTAGCAATAGAATCTTCCTGTGATGAAACCGCAGCAGCGGTTGTTCAGAATGGAAGAACCATATTATCCAATGTTATTTCCTCTCAGATTGCTCTGCATACGTTATATGGCGGAGTAGTTCCGGAGATAGCATCCAGAAAACATATTGAAAAAATAAATCAGGTAATAAAACAAGCACTTTCTGAAGCCAATGTTACCCTTCAGGATATTGATGCAATTGGTGTAACTTATGGACCGGGACTGGTAGGTGCATTATTGGTGGGAGTGGCTGAGGCAAAAGCCATTAGTTACGGAACCGGGAAACCATTAGTAGGAGTACATCATATAGAAGGACACGTATCTGCCAATTATATTGAACATAAGGAGCTGGAACCTCCGTTTTTGTGCCTGATTGTGTCCGGTGGTCATACTCATTTGGTGATTGTGAAGGATTATGGGGTCTATGAGATCATAGGAAGAACCAGGGACGATGCAGCAGGAGAAGCATTTGATAAAGTAGCAAGGGCCATAGGTCTAGGATATCCAGGGGGACCTAAGATAGACAAGCTTGCTAAAGAAGGCAACAAAAAGGGAATTGTATTTCCAAGGGCTCATATAGAAGGCGCCCCTTATGATTTTAGTTTCAGCGGAGTAAAATCAGCAGTATTAAATTATCTAAATTCCTGTGAAATGAAAAAGGAAGAGGTAAATCGTGCCGATATTGCAGCCTCTTTTCAAGAGGCAATTGTGGATGTATTGGTTAAGAACACCATAACGGCTGCGAAAGACTTTAATTTAAATCAAGTAGCCATAGCAGGCGGAGTGGCTGCTAATTCAGCATTGCGTGAAGCTATGAGTAATGGTTGCAAAGAGCAAGGTATAAAATTATGTTATCCTTCTCCAATTTATTGTACTGATAATGCAGCTATGATTGGGGTGGCAGCTTATTATGAATTTATAAAAGGTACAAGGCACGGATTAGACTTAAATGCGGTTCCTAATCTAAAGATTGGACAGAGATAAAGAACATTATATGAAAGGATTCACAATGAAACATAAAAAGATAGTTGCTATAATTCTGGCAGCAGGTACAGGGAGAAGAATGCAAAGCAATATTCCAAAGCAATATTTAATTTTGCAGGACAGGCCTATACTATATTATACTTTAAAAACTTTTGAAGAATGTAATGTAGATGAAATTATACTTGTTGTGGGTAATGATGAGATAGAATATTGCCGTAAAGAAATTGTTGAAAAATTTAGTTTTAAGAAGGTTAAAAAGATCTTAGAGGGTGGATCAGAACGATATCTCTCGGTTTTTAACGGATTAAATGCTATAGACTATGCGGATTATGTGTTGATACATGATGGGGCAAGGCCTTTCATAAGTTTAGAAGTGATTAAAAGAACCATTGAAGAAGTTGCTGCTTATAATGCTTGTGTTGTTGGAGTACCTTCAAAAGATACTGTCAAAATTGTTAACGAAGAAGGCATAGTAACAGAGACTCCTGATAGAGACAGGGTGTGGTCCGTTCAAACTCCTCAGGCATTTTCTTATGAGATCATAAAAAAGGCATATGAAGTACTATTTAAAAGTAAGCATGAGAATCTGAAAATAACGGATGATGCCATGGTAGTGGAACATACACTAAATGTTCCGGTTAAATTGGTTATGGGAGAGTACACTAACATCAAGATAACTACACCGGATGATCTTATAATTGGACAAAGTATACTTAGCAGAATGTGGTAGAAAATAGTATTAAAAAAGTTAGAAAAACTACTTGACATATTCTTTTACGTTTGATATACTGTTCAAGCAACGTCCGGAGAGGTGTCCGAGTGGTTTAAGGAGCCGGTCTTGAAAACCGGTGACTCCGTAAGGGGCCGTGGGTTCGAATCCCACCTTCTCCGCTAACAATAAGCACCAATTACTTGGTGCAATTTTATTGTTAACTATGACTCGGTTTATCAGCTTTAATTGGAGAAGTACCCAAGCGGCTGAAGGGGCTCCCCTGGAAAGGGAGTAGGTCGTTAATAGCGGCGCGAGGGTTCAAATCCCTCCTTCTCCGTTATGACTTATCAATTTAAAAAACTTTTAAAAAAGTTGTTGACAAGTCCTCGTAAGTGTGATAAGATAGTCGAGCTGGTGTGAGACACCAACAATACTTACTAAGAAGACAAGCAGTAGAAACAGTAAGTAACAAGCCTGTTTGAGCAGGTTAGAACATTGATAACTGAACAGTGAAACAACCCTGAAAATTCTAATAAAATTTTCA
>NZ_DAMAUC010000012.1:132835-149824 GCF_032079385.1 Anaerocolumna sp. | reverse complement strand
AGTTTATGAAGGGCAAAGCTGTGTATTGAAATAAGTAGCTTTTTTATAAGATTCATAGTACTTTGTGATAAAGAAATATTTCTTAAAAAATTAATCCTCAGTCTGGTCAATCATTTCTATTGACACCAAGATATATAAAAGTTCTAAATCTATAAATTATTATAGATTTTAATTCCCAATAGAATTTAAAATATACGTGTATAATTTAGAAAAAATATAGAAAGTGTAAAGCTTTTTGCTATTTAAAATTTGGATATGTTCTAAGCTTTTTACTCCGGGTACTAATGATACATGAAAGCATTAGTTACCAACAGGAATAAGATAATGTCGTCAGACAATATCTTATATGCGAAGATATATATTTTCGCGGTGCTTTTCTTTAATAGTATTTCTTTATAGTAGGATACTAGCTTATAAAAGGCATTTTAATAAAATCATAAAATTGTTGGCATAACAAATTAAGTATATTTTACTTGTATTGCTAAGTTATCAGCTGATTTACAAAAACAAATTCAGTAAACAGCTTTGCCAGAACAACGTAAATTGAACTCAGAAAGTATTACTGGGGTTTTCGTAATGACTCTTAATAAAGTAAATTAGGATAACGTGGTGTATAAGATAAATTTGGCGTCATCCGGCCGAGAAGGCTGTTTATGGCCGACTAGAGACTCTGTGACAAGTATCGCCCTCTGCGATACTTGTCATGCGCTTTGAGGCTCTACAAAGGCCATGCCGCACGAGGGAAAGGTAGCAAAATTTATCTTATACACCACGTTATCCTTACAAAACATAAATTAAGTCATTATGAAAGCCCTAGTAACACTTTCTGAGTTCTCTATACCCTCAGGCAAAGCGTACTATTGTTCGTAGTCTAAATTTTTATTTAATTAAGAATCTATGATAGCCTCATTTTGAAGTCTTTGTATCCAAATTCCTTTATTATTTGTAATTTATTTTCCTCGCTATATAGTGCAATTGCTGGTAAACTAATTCCGTTAAAGGTATTGTTTTTTACCATGGTATAGATGGCCATGTCGCAAAAAACTAGAGTGTCTCCTGGTTTTAGTGGGTTTTTGAAGGAATAGTCTCCTATTATATCACCGGCTAAACAGGTAGGTCCGCCAAGTCTGTAGGTATATGGATGTTCTCCCGGTTGACCAGAATCAATTATATTTGGGCGATAGGGCATTTCTAATATATCAGGCATGTGGCAGGCTGCTGAAGTATCAAGTATGGCAAGATCAATGTCATTGTGAAGGGTGTCTAGTACTTTAGAAACTAAATATCCGGCATTTAGTGCTACCGCTTCACCGGGTTCTAAATAGACTTCTACGCCGTATTTTTCTTTCATAAACTTTATAGAGCGAATCAATGTAACCAAGTCATAATCTGGTCTGGTAATATGATGTCCGCCGCCAAAATTAATCCATTTGCATTTAGCAATGTATTTACCGAACTTTTCGTCTACCACCTTAACGGTACGTTCCAATACATCGGAATTTTGCTCGCACATGGTATGAAAATGAAGTCCGTCAATGCCCTCCATTTCTTCCGGTTCAAATTGAGATAGAGTAACACCTAATCTGGAACCAGTGAAACATGGGTTATACATATCCGTTTCAATTTCAGAGTATTCCGGATTGATACGGATACCACATTCTATCTTTCTGTCTGTTTCCTTCACCTTGTTTTTATACTTTTTCCATTGGGAAAAGGAATTGAATACAATATGGTCACAAATAGATAGGATTTCATTCATATCCTCTTCTTTATAAGCCGGAGAGAAAATATGCACTTCACCTTCCATTTCTTCTTTTCCAAGCCTTGCTTCAAATAAGGAGCTTGCCGTTGTTCCCTGAAGGTATTTTCCTATTAGAGGATAGGCTGCATACATGGAAAAAGCTTTTTGTGCCAGCAGGATTTTACAGCCGGTCTGATCCGATACGTATTTTAATATCTCTAAATTTTTCTTTAGCAATCTTTCGTCTACTACATAAACAGGTGTTGGTATGTTGATAAAATCTATATTCATTGTCATTTCCTATTCTACTAAATCTGGATTAAAGCTTTCCTGCCAAGGTAATCCAAATTTATTCAAAGCCTCCATAAATGGGTCCGGATCGAATTCTTCAATGTTGAATACCCCTGGTTTCTTCCACTTTCCGGTCATTACCATCATAGCACCAATCATAGCAGGAACACCGGTAGTGTATGATATTGCCTGAGAACCAACTTCTTTGTAGCATTCTTCATGATCACAAACATTATATAAATAATAAGTCTTTTCTTTTCCGTCCTTAATACCCTGGAAGATACATCCGATGTTTGTTTTTCCCTTTGTTCTTGGCCCTAAGGATGCTGGGTCTGGTAAAACTGCCTTTAAAAATTGCAGAGGAACAATTTGATGTCCTTCAAATTCAATTGGTTCAATAGAAGTCATTCCCACATTTTCAAGGCATTTTAAATGAGTTAAATAATTTTGTGAAAACGTCATCCAGAAACGAATCTTTTTAATCCCCTTGATATTTAAAGCAAGGGACTCCATTTCTTCATGATGTAATAAAAACATATCTTTTTCACCGATTTCAGGGAAGTTATACACTCTTTTAATGGACATAGGTTCGGTTTCGATAAACTCGCCATTTTCAAAAAAACTTCCATTGGCAGTTACTTCTCTAATATTGATTTCCGGATTAAAGTTTGTTGCAAATGGATATCCATGATCCCCTGCATTGGCATCCAGAATATCAATTTGATGTATTTCATCAAATTGATGTTTCATAGCATAAGCTGAGAATACGCCGGTAACACCCGGGTCAAATCCGCTTCCAAGCAAAGCGGTAATGCCTGCTTCTTTGAACTTTTCCTTATATGCCCACTGCCATTTGTATTCAAATTTAGCGGTATCTAGTGGTTCATAGTTAGCAGTATCCATATAGTTTGTTTTTGTTGCAAGGCAAGCATCCATTATGGTTAAATCCTGATAAGGCAGAGCTACATTAATAACAATGTCCGGTCTAAAACTGTTTATTAACCCAATCATTTCTTCCGTATTATCTGCATCTACCTGCGCAGTTGTAATTTTTGTTTTTCCACCCTGTAATTTTTCTTTTAATTCATCACATTTTGATTTGGTTCTGCTTGCGATACAGATTTCTTCAAATACCTCAGAATTCTGGCAACATTTATGAACAACAACACTGGCAACTCCACCAGCACCAATAATTAACGCTTTTCCCATTTAATTTACCTCCGTTTTTATTAGGTGTTTTTTATAATAGCTTCAAGTATATCAATACAGTTCATATTTTTACTAAACATATTAATTTGAGGACAAAGCTTTCTTAGATATAAATTTACTTAAGAATTTATACTTCTATCTGATATGCTCTGACACTTTTAAATAGATAGCTTAGCCAGACATAAAAGTTTACTGTTAATCATTATTTGTTATTAAGCCAACAATAAAAGTATCTCCCTAACCAATTTACAAGCCAGTGCAGTAGATGCCCCGCTTTGGTCATATATAGGCGACAGTTCGTTCATATCAAGGCCTACAATATTTAATTTACTTACTTTTTTCACCGCATTTAATAAATCAAGGAAAGTTATGCCGCCAGCTTCCGGTGTTCCCGTTCCCGGGAATGCGCTAGGGTCTAAAACATCCAGATCAATAGTAAAGTATACCGGTTTTCCTTTCAGGCTTTCTGTTACTTCTTCCAAGCCTTCAAGCGTGAACTTGGTAGTTTTTACATGATCCTTACCCCACCGAAACTCTTCTCTGTCACCGCTTCTGATGCCAAATTGAAAGATTTTGTTATCACCTACTAAGTCCCAGCATCTTCTCATAACAGAAGCATGGGATAAGGTTTCCCCTAAGTAATCTTCTCTTAAATCGGCATGGGCATCAAAGTGAATGATATGCAAGTCTTCATATGCCTTTACCGCGGCACTTACAGCTCCTAAAGTTACAAGATGCTCTCCTCCAATCATAAAGGGAATCTTGCCGTCTTTTATAACTTGTGAAGTAAAATCTTTAATATCTTCCAAAGCTCTTTTAGGATTACCAAAAGTCAGCTCTAAATCACCGCCGTCAAATATCTTGTAATCGGTTAAATCCTTGTCCACATATGGACTGTAAGTTTCAATACCAAAGCTTTCGTTACGTATGGCGGAACTAGCAAATCTTGTACCGGGGCGATAGGAAGTAGTACTATCAAAAGGTGCTCCAAATAGTACTATTTTACTTTCATCATACTCACTGTCACAACCAATAAATGTATGAATATTTTTATTCATCTTCTAATTGCTCCTTTACATAATTGGGTAAGGCAAATGCCCCTTTGTGTAGATCTGTATTATAATACTTTGTCTTTATTCCTAACTCATTCCATTTATCTGTATCTAAATCCTTTACGGGATCATATTTTTTTGATGCAAATCCAAATAGCCAGTGCCCTGATGGATAAGTAGGAATATGCGCCTGATAAACCTTTGCAATAGGAAAGTATTCCTTTATCCTTTGATGTGCCCGTTTCATGGAAACTGCATATGATTCATAATAAACACTTTCATGCTGATTTACCAGAATTCCTGTTTCATTTAAAGCTTTATAGCAATTACCGTAAAATTCTTTGGTGAATAAACCTTCACCAGGTCCGAAAGGATCCGTAGAATCAACAAGGATTAAATCATACTCTCCTTCTTTTCTACGGACAAATTTAAGGCCATCTTCAAAGTACAGATGAACTCTCTTATCATTTAGTCCGCAAGCAGTGAAAGGGAGATATTCTTTGCATACTTTCACTACTTCTTCATCTATTTCTACCATATCAATATGTTCAATGGTTTGATAACGAAGCAGTTCCCGCACTGTTCCACCATCTCCCGCTCCAATGACTAATACTTTTTTGATATTGGGATTTGCAGCCATTGGAATATGGGTAATCATGTCATGGTAAATAAATTCATCTTTTTCTGTGACCATTAAAAAACCGTCTAAAGTTAGAATCCTTCCAAAGCCTTTTGATTCAAATACGTCAATTCTTTGGAAATCACTTTTTACACTGACTAACTGCCTGTCGATCTTTATAGAGAATTGAGCATATTTCGAGTGTTTTTCCGTATACCATAAATCCATGGTTCAGCCTCCTTTCATTTCTGTCACTGTGAGTTTATCCGATTATTCCAAGCTTATACTGGTATTTTAAGCTTATACTGATTATTCTAAGTCCTTGTCTTTCTAAAGTCTTTGTCTTTCTAAAGTCTTTGTCTTTCTAAAGTCTTTCTCAATCATTCCAAGCCTATTTGCCCATCCTACGTCTTTCCTGAAGAATCTAAAACTATCATTCATCTATAGTATGACCTTGATAACATTCACAATGACACTATTAAAATATTATTTCAGAACTACATTAATATTTTCAACGTTCAAATCCTCTGTTCCTGTTAGAAAGCTTCCCTTTTCCTTGGCATATTGAATATACTGTATTACTTCTTCCGTAATTCTCTCGCCTGGGGCTAATATGGGTATTCCCGGAGGATAGCACATAACAAATTCACCGCAGACTTCTCCAATGCTTTCTTGTATAGGCAAGGATTTTTTAACGCCATAGAAGGCCTTTTGAGGGATCATGGCAACATCCGGATTGATGTATTCATGGTCTAGCATTCCCGATATGTCATCTTTTCCATATAATCTTTTAATTTCTGATAAGGAGGCAATTAACCGCTCAATTTCAAATTCTCTGTCTCCGGCAGATACAATGGCAAGGAAATTACTGATATCACCAAATTCCACCTGAATGCCATACTCATCTCTTAGCAAATCATAAACTTCAACGCCGGCAAGTCCCACTTTTCTGGTATGAACGGATAGTTTGGTGGGATCAAAGTCATAGGTGGTATCTCCATTAATGATTTCCTCTGCAAATGCATAATAGCCGCCTAATTTATTAATTTCTCCTCTTGCATATTTTGCAAGCTCCACTGTCTTTTTAAATATTTCTTTTCCGTTTAAACTTAGGTTCTTTCTGGCTATATCCAATGAAACCATAAGCAAATAAGACCCGCTGGTTGTCTGAGTAAGATTGATTATCTGTCTCACATAATCAGGGTTTACACCTTCTCCGCATAATAAAAAAGAGCTTTGGGTTAAAGAACCTCCTGTCTTATGCATGCTTACAGCTGCCATATCCGCTCCGGCTGCCATTGCTGATACAGGCATGTTCTCACCAAAATAAAAATGTGTTCCATGTGCTTCGTCCACAAGAACTTTTATATTATTACTATGTGCAATCCTTACAATTTCTCTTAAATTAGAGCAGATGCCATAGTAAGTGGGGTTATTCACCAGGATTGCTTTCGCATCCGGATTCTCTTTTATGGCTTTTTCCACATCTGCTACAGACATACCCAATGGAATTCCTAAATTCTTATTCACGCCCGGATTTACATATATCGGTACTGCGCCACACACAACCAGCGCATTGATTGCACTTCTGTGTACATTTCGAGGCATAATTATTTTATCCCCTGCTTTGCAAACGGACATAATCATCCCTTGCACGGAAGCTGTGGTACCATTTACAATAAAGAAAGCTGCTTTTGCACCAAAGGCATCTGCCGCGATTTCTTCTGCTTCCTTAATCACTGAAACAGGATGAGTAAGGTTGTCTAAAGGTTTCATAGAATTTACATCTAATTTTAAACACTTTTCTCCCAGGAAATCGGTTAATTCTTTATTGCCTCTTCCTCCTTTATGTCCGGGCACGTCAAAAGGAACTACACGATTTAACTTATGTCTTTGTAGCGCCTCGTGTATAGGCGCCTTTTGCTGCAAAAGTATATTCATTTAACACCCATACCTTTCAATACATGAGTTTAGCCTTTGGCATAAGCTCATGGAAAAGTTGGAAATATATATAAGCACTATCTATTCCAACATATATTAACTATAATAAATATGTGTGAATACTGCATCTTAGTCTATTCGTATTCATCTTTGCATAATTAGAACCATTTATTCCAATATTTTTCTTACGTAAAATTGAAGTACACTATTAATTTCCAATCATCAAATATCTCATTGAAAATAATTCTAGTATATATTCATGCCGCTAAATATTTCAATCATCTCTTTACGCAGGCTGTTGGTTATTTCCAGTCTCTGTTTTGGCGGCAATTCGTACACATCTTTATTGAAAAGATAATTCTGCAGCTCAATCTCTTTAATGAGCATTTTCGTATGAAAAATGTTTGATTGATAAACATTCACGTCAATTGCATCATATTTTTTTAAGGTACTATCGTCAATATAATCTTGAATAGAAGTAATATCATGATCAATATAGAACTTTTTACCTTCAACATCCCTGGTAAATCCTCTGACTCTATAATCGATTGTAATAATATCCGAATCAAAGCTACCAATTAAATAATCCAGCGTATTCAGTGGCGATATTTCACCACAGGTAGATACATCAATATCTACACGAAAAGTGGAAATGGAATTATCCGGATGATACTCTGGAAAAGTGTGGACTGTAACATGGCTCTTATCCAAATGAGCATGTACAAAGTTACCTTGCTCAATGTGATATTTCCCCTGATTGCAAGATTCATCAATATTCTCAGGTGAAAGTTTTTCTTCTGCAATTAAAATATTTACAGAAGCCCCCTGCGGATCGTAGTCCTGCTTGGAAATATTTAATACTTGTGCGCCTATTTTGTCTGTTACGTCACATAAGATTTTTGTTAATCTTTCTGAATTATATTGTTCATCAATGTATGCAATATAATCCTTTTGTTCTCTCTCACTTTTTGCATAGCAAACATCATAAATGTTGAAGCTAAGTGTTTTTGTGAGGTTGTTAAAGCCATACAAAGTCAGCTTTTTCTCCAACCCTAACATCACAACCTTTCTGTTAATAATTCGGCTTATTGTAGCATGTTTGCAAGTAAAATGCAATGAAAAAATATTTATTTTTGAACACAAACTCTGTCACAAGAATGATTGAATATTAAATAGCAAAGCAATTCTTATTATGCAATTAAATAAACGACAATCAGCAATAATATTCAATAGTAAAGATTAATACCACTTTGTGAAGTCAAATGTAATGTTTGCTATTTAAACTTCTCCATGGTAAAAACTAAACATTTTTTACAAGTGTTGATAAGGTTCATTATTGGTATAAACTGTAAAGTCCTTTTTCAAAACGAAATTAGTATTATGTAAAAATCAGGTCTTAATTATCATATATTGGTGTTTGAATTAATATTGACATATTTTCCATATATTATATAATTAAGTTGTAACTCATTTACATTTCTTATATCAAACACATTCAGGTTCAATATCTGTTAATGCAAGTATAGGTGGTGTAAGTGCTGGTTTTTCTCTTACTGGCGTAGCCAAACAATGGTCTCTAAATGTAACACTTGATGGGTTTGGATATTAGATTTTAAAAGTGTAAAGAATGGAGTTTATTTTGAAAAAATTTTTTATAATCATATCAGTCTCAATATTATTTATATTTATTTCTATAATAATAATATCAAATAAATCGGTTAAAAATAATGATCAATCGTTAATTAATTTTTTTAAAAAAAATGAAAAAGAAGTAAAAATATTGCGAAGAGAAAGAAATGAAAATGACCTGTTTGTATTATATCAGGTTGATAATGGCGATATTTTTATGAAATGGTTTACTCAATACCGTATGTTTAGAAATTATTATAGGCCTATAGGTGAAGCTTTTTCATCAACTAAATTTTTTAATACATATAATACCGGTAATCCAGAGGAAGCATTAATTGTATTATACGGTGATAATTCTTCTTTAAATGCTCATAAAGTAGAATTTTCAATTGACAATATTACAATTAGTGAAAATATAAGCAACATAAAATATGTATTATCTGTATATCGATTTTATAAAAAAGATCCTGGTGCTGCAAATATTAAAATATTTGACACCGAAGGAAAAGCAATTCTTAATGATAAACACTAATTCTTTATTTTTTATCATCTTAAGTATTAAACTTAAGATTCCTATGATAAGGAAGCTGCTAACTTTCTGTTAGCAGCTTCGATTTATAATCATAAGTCTGTGATAAACATCCTGTAAATTTAATATGAATCCAAGGCGTTCTATAATATGTGACCTAATTAATTGTACATTGAATTACTCCAAGGCGAGGGTGGGGTTTATAATTTAAACCTGTTAGTGAGAAGAAATTAATATTAATTATTTACTTCCTGGTTTCTATATTCTTCTTTTCTTCTCAATATATCGTAGGCATCAATTTCTACTCCAAAGTCTACGAATATCCTTTGCTTTGGATGAGGACAACTATCCATATCCTCTCCATTTTCGTCTGTAATTCTCTTTACGGTTACTATAAGATTCCTTCCGTCGGGCTTCATTACTTCAATTTCTTCCCCTACAGAAAATTTATTTCTTTGTTCTAATTCGTATAGGCCGTCTTCATTCTTTCCGTTAATAATTCCCAGGTAAGTATATTCTTTTACATAAGTATTATTATCGTATATTTGAGCATCCTCGTCCGGCTTTTGGAAGAAGAATCCGGTAGTAAATTGTCTGTAAGTGCATTTTGATATTTCTTCTTTGTAATACGGAATGTTCTCCTGATATTTGATAGGAGATTCGAAGAAATCATCAATGGCTTTACGATAGGTTCTGGTAACTGCTGCTACATATAAAGCTGTCTTCATTCTGCCTTCTATTTTGAAGCTGTCTATCCCTGCATTAATTAATTCTGGAATATATTCAATCATACATAAATCTTTTGAATTGAAGATATAAGTTCCTCTTTCATTTTCTTCAATTGGAAGATATTCTCCCGGACGGGTTTCCTCTGAAATATGGTATTTCCAACGGCAGGCATGAGTACAGGCTCCCCGGTTTGCATCTCTTCCGGTGAAGTAATTACTTAATAAACATCTTCCGGAATAAGCAATACACATAGCTCCATGGATAAAAGTTTCAATTTCCAAGTCATCAGGAATATTTTCCCGAATAGATTTAATTTCTTCTAAAGATAATTCTCTTGCAGATACTACTCTGGTGGCACCCATCCTGTGCCAGAAGCGATAAGTACCATAGTTCACATTATTTGCCTGTGTACTGATATGGATATCAATATCAGGTACTTCTTCTTTTGCAATCTCAAACACGCCGGGATCAGAAATAATAAGTGCATCCGGTTTGATTTCTCTTAATTCTTTAAAATACTTTCTGACACCGGACAAATCTTCATTATGAGCGGTGATATTAGCTGTTACATATACCTTTTTGCCATAAGAATGTGCAAATTCTATACCTGCTTTCATATCCTCATTACTAAAGTTCTTTGCTTTTGCTCTTAATCCATACATTTCTCCGCCAATATATACTGCATCTGCGCCATACATAATTGCAGCTTTTAAAACTTCTAAATTACTGGATGGAATTAATAACTCTGGTTTTTTATATTCTCTCATGTTTACACCAATTATATATTACATTTATGTTCCTATTTGATGCTCTGGACCGATGTAATATTTCCACAAATAATAAATGAAGCAAAATGGAATTCTAAATAAATTTCACTTTCCAAATTTATTTGGAATTTCATTCTGGAGCTCTTCTAACCGAAGACATGGTCTTCTATTTAAGAAGGTGCTTTTTCTTCACATTTTGAAATAAATCTATTGTGGTATCCTTTCTATATCTCTTTTTCAACTTCAATATAATATCATTTTAACATAATATCGTTTCAACATAATATCTCTTTACTTTATTTTAACACTTACCGTTACCCCATCTCCTACAGGAACAATTGACGTTTCCAATTCCTCCATATGGGTTAAGGCAAATAAATATTCTCGCATTCTTGAATGGATGGTTCGATCTCTTCTTGTAATACTGTATCGGGACTCTGCTACGGTTCCATCCTGTAGCACATTATCTGTTATCAAGACCCCTCCAACAGGTAATAACTTCATAACTTCCGGTAAAAAGTTCATGTATTGCGCCTTAGCAGCATCCATAAAGATAAAATCAAAAGCAAATGGTTCGGTCTTAGCAAGATTGCCTAATATTATTAAGGCATCTCCTTCAAGCAGTGTGACCATTTCTCCTACGGTTGCCTCCAAAAAATTCTTTTTTGCCTTTTCAAGACGCAGCGGCATCTTTTCTATAGTGGTAATAGAACAGCCTTCCGGCATATATTCACTCATGAAAAGAGACGAAAAACCCACTGCTGTTCCTACTTCCAGAATTCTTTTAGGTTGTTTCATGGATATTAATACCTTTAAAAATGTCTGAGTTTCTTTTCTTATAATTGGAATACCTTCCAGTAGAGCTGTTTTCTCCAGTTCCCTTAAATAAGGCGGTAATTCCTGAACTAATGAATTCATGTAATCTGTAATTCTTTCGTCAACTATCATGGTATGCTCCCTATTGTAAAATAAGGAAATACTTTGGTATGTAGTACCGCCAATTCCCTTAACTTTTTGTGTTTTATGAACAAAGGGCGAATCGTTGCAGATTTACTACGATTCGCCTCTAATTTTAATACTGTTTTTCGGTTTCGTCAACAATTTGGTTTTCCATGAAAATATGTTTTCATGGAATAAAATCCATATTGATGCCATTTCCACGAAATAAAATAAGTCTATTCTATCTCTTCTTCTGTGGACGGAACCGTAATAATAGAAAATATCTCATCATAGGTCATAGAAGTATTTACCGTATAAACACCTGGCATAATAACATACTTCTTAAGTTTGGCTTTTACATAAAAAGAGTATTTATTCACGATTACCCTGTTTACTTCCAACTTGCTTGCTACATTCATTGTAGATTCACCTTTTTTAATCTGAATCTCCACATCCCGTCCCGGTGCTTCTTCTTTCGTCACCTGTCCAAAGATTTGATAGGTAAAGTCATAAGTCAGTTGACTAATCTTTGCTATAAAATAAATAACAGCTATATAAAATATAATATTTAGCAACATTCGAATTATGAAACTAAGTATTTTTAATGCATTTTGTGATGTGGACTTAGAAGCCATACTTGCCATCTCCTTTTAAGTATAATAAGCCATCCCCCTATAATTGATTTTCTATTATACCTTTAATTTATACTTCCATAATGATTGGTAAAATCATAGGATTTCTCTTTGTTCTCTTCCATAAATAATCACTTAAGGAATCCTTTACCTCTGATTTAATTTTACCCCAATCCGAAGTGTTCTTGTTTAAACATCTTTCCAAGGCACTGTATACAACCTCTTTGGCTTCATCCATAAGGTTTTCAGACTCTCTTACGTATACAAATCCTCTGGATACAATATCAGGTCCGGAAAGAATTTGGTTTGAATACTTTTCTAAGGTAACTACAACGATAATTAAACCGTTTTCTGCCAGATGCTGTCTGTCACGAAGCACAATGTTACCTACATCGCCAACACCTAGTCCGTCAACCAGCACTCCCTGTGCAGGAACCTTACCAACTAAACCAGCTTTTTCTTTTGACATTTCTAAAACATCGCCGGAAGATATAATAAACACATTTTCCTTTGGTATTCCCATGGTTTGTGCTAATTCTGCGTGTTTCATCAGATGTCTGTATTCACCATGAATTGGCACTGCATATTGAGGTTTCGTTAAAGCATAAATCAGCTTAATTTCCTCCTGGCAGGCATGACCGGATACATGGGTATCCTGGAATATAACTTTAGCTCCCTTCATGGATAATTCATTGATAACCTTTGATACCTGTTTTTCATTTCCCGGAATCGGATTGGAGCTGAAAATAACCGTATCTCCCGGTTTAATGGTAACTTTTTTATGAATGGAAGCTGCCATTCTGGATAACGCCGCCATGGATTCTCCCTGGCTGCCTGTTGTTATTAAAGTTAATTGTTCATCCGGATAATTCTTCATTTGTTCAATCTCTATAAGAATATTATCCGGTATATTAATGTAACCAAGATCTTGCGCAATTGAGATAATATTAACCATACTTCTTCCCTCAATTACGACTTTTCTTCCAAACTTTGCAGCAGAGTTAATAATCTGTTGCACTCTGTCTACGTTGGAAGCAAATGTAGCTACAATAATTCTGCTTCTTACATTATCTGCAAATATATTATCAAATACCTTACCCACCGTTTTTTCTGACATAGTAAAGCCAGGTCTTTCAACGTTAGTACTGTCGCAAAGTAAAGCTAATACACCTTTTTTGCCTAATTCACCGAAACGCTGTAAATCAATAATATTACCGAATACAGGTGTGTAATCTACCTTAAAGTCTCCGGTATGCACAATGGTTCCGGCAGGTGTAAAGATTGCAAAAGCTGCAGCATCTGATATACTGTGATTAGTTCGAATGAATTCGATTCTAAAACAACCTAGATTAATAGATTGTCCATATTTTATCACTTTTCGTTTTGTAGTTTTTAAAAGATTATGTTCTTTGAATTTATTTTCAATAATACCAATGGTTAACTTTGTCGCATATATAGGAACATTAATATCCCTTAATACATATGGTAAAGCACCAATATGGTCCTCATGTCCGTGAGTTATAACAAATCCTTTAACTTTGCTAATATTATCTTTCAGGTAGGTAACGTCTGGGATAACCAAATCGATTCCTAACATTTCATCATCTGGAAATGATAAACCGCAGTCTACAACGATAATACTATCTTCGTATTCAAATGCAGTCATATTCATTCCTATTTGTTCAAGTCCTCCTAAGGGAATTATCTTAACTCCCTTTATGTCTGTTATCTGTTCATTCAAAAGATTGCACCTCCAATGGTTAGTTTATGTAATATTGTCCATTATATTTACAGTGCACTCCTTATTTAATTAGATTAAAACTTCAAATGATTTTGCTTTATTCACCCTGATTCTTTTTTTGGCAGTCTCTACAGTATCCATACAATTTAACTTCGTGATCAACGACTTTAAAATCCATGGAATCCTGAATCCTTGTCTCCAAGGTTTCTAACATATCGTCCTGAAACGTAAATACATTACCACAATCAAGACAGATTAAATGATGATGATGGTGTACTGTTGCATCATCTCCATGATGACCTATTTCATATCGCACATAACCATCACCTAAATTTAATTTGTCTATTAGGTTTAACTCAGATAATAATTGAATTGTTCTATAAACTGTTGCTAATCCAATATCAGGATTCTCCTGTTTTACACATTCATATATTTCTTCAGCAGTTAAATGTTCATCCGGTCTGTCTTCCAGCGTCTCAAGTATTAATATTCTTTGGGTTGTAACCTTAAGCCCTTTTTGTCTTAACAACATTTTAAATCTTTCTTGATTATCAGGCATTCTTATCACCTTCCCGGTTTCCTTTTGATAAATCATTTAAAATACATATAATCTAATTGAATAGTTCGCACTAATTATAATCAAATTTATTATTCTGTTTCAATTTTAACATCATCTAATAATTCTTCAAATATTTTGGCAATTGCTCCCAGTTCCTTTTCGTCTTCTACCACATCATAAACAACTGATTCATCCGTATCTTCAGATATAGCTTTTAATATATAAGCATTGCCTTCTTCATCGTTTTCGTTAGCATCCGTAACCAAAAGATAGGTATTACCATTTAATTTTGTCTGCTCTAACACGTGAAATTCTACAGTTTCATCATTGTCAGTAGTAAAAATAACTTTATTATCCATTATTTCGCTCCTTGCTATTCACTATCTTCCCGATTTTCTCTTTGCTGACTCAGCAAATCCAAATATCCTTGTAAAATTAATACCGCGGCTATTTTATCCACTACTTTCTTTCTATCTTTTACCTTTACATCTCCAAGGTCCAAAATCTGATGGGCAGCTACTGTGGTAAGCCTCTCATCCCACAAAATAACCTCTAATCCGGTCCTATTTCTCAATCTCTCTGCAAATTCTTCCGATTTTATTGCCCGTTCACCAATGGTATTGTTCATATTCTTGGGATAGCCTAATACAATACGCTCCACATCATACACTTTTATTAATTCTTCTATTCTTGCCAAAGTTTGCCGTAACTTATTCTCCTGCTTTCGATGAATAGTCTCGATTCCCTGTGCGGTTATTAACAGCTCGTCACTAATAGCCACTCCGACTGTGACAGAGCCGTAATCCAATCCCATTATTCTCATATTTATACCTATTGCAGTACACATCTGTTTACATATACGTTGCTCTGTTTTAAAGTTCTATTACTTTCAAGACTGATACTCTGCTTACAGATCTATTACCCTTCTTAAAGATTTGTTCTCTTCTTGCAGGTTTGACACTCTTCTTTCAAATCTGTTACTTGCAAGTCTGTTCCTATGCATTAGATGTGGCTGCTTTATAATCCTTTTCATACTTTCTTTAACGTCGTTCTATTATTTCGCTACATTGTGTTTAATATAATTGGTCAACAATTCTTCCAGAATTTCATCTCTCTCAACTTTCATAATCAAGCTTCTTGCACCTTTGTGGCTTGTTATGTATGTGGGGTCCCCCGACATAATATATCCGACAATTTGATTAATTGGATTATAACCCTTTTCCTTCATTGCAATATATACCGTTGATATAATATCTCTTACTGAAATTTCATTTTCTTTCTGCACTTTAAAATACTGTGTATGATTCATTTCCTGCATTTCATCACGTCCTTCTTTTAACATAATGGTTAGAAAGCTATATACATATTCTACTTAATAAAGGCTAAAACGAGAATAAATATTTAGATCTAACTCAATAATTATGATTTCGCACATTGTATTATATCTATATTAATATAAATCAAATGAAATTTCAATCCATTATTTCACAGAACATAATTTCTTTTGTAAGATTTTTTATGACTTTCACGGTTACAATTTGATTAATCAAGGTATTTTCAGCATTTATCGCTAATTTTACATACCTCTCATTGTGCCCTATTTGATATTGCTTACCGTCAATTTCTATAATTTCTTCGATTAAAATTCTTTCATTTTTACCAATGAAGGAATTGTGATAGTCTTCCATCATTTTTGAATTCAAATCAATAAGAATATTACTACGCTCTGCTTTTATCTCTTCTTTCACCTGATTAGGCATACTATAAGCTCTGGTGCCGTTTCTCTTGGAGTATTTAAAGATATGCATTTGAGCAAAAGCGACTTTTGCTAAGAAATGTTTGCTTTCCTTAAACTCTTCTTCTGTTTCTCCGGGAAATCCTACTATCACATCTGTTGTAATAGCTGGATTATCAAAGTATTTTCTTAAAAGTTCACATTTTTCATAATACTCATTTGCAGAATATTTACGATTCATCCGCTTTAGTGTTTCATCAGACCCACTTTGTAAAGATAAATGAAAATGAGGGCAGAATTTTTTGTTAACAGCTAAAGTCTTGGCAAATTCTTCGGTAATTATTCTTGGTTCTAAGGATCCCAGACGAATTCTTTCCAAACCATCAATTGAACTAAGATTTACAATAAGCTCTAACAGCTTTGATTCTTTCTTTTCATCTAAATCAATACCATAGGAAGTTAAATGTATTCCGGTTAAAACAATTTCTTTATACCCTTTCTTAACAAGATTCATTACTTCTTCCATAATGGACCCTTCATCTCTGCTTCTTACCCTGCCTCTGGCATAAGGAATGATGCAATAAGAACAGAATTGGTTACATCCGTCTTGAATCTTAATATAGGCACGTACTTTCTCAGTTACCGATTCTATCATAAGAGGCTCATATTTTGCTTCTTTACTTAAATCTATAATAACTTCATCTTCTATATTCTTACCCTGATTATATTCTTTTAAAATATCTATAATTTTATTTTTTTTGTTATTTCCAATAACAATGTCAATGGCATCATCCTGTTCCAACACATCTTTTGCTGCCTGAACATAACAGCCAACTGCAATAACCGTGGCATCTTCATTTAATTTTCTAGCTCTGT